>CAZCHG010000001.1:0-53817 GCA_964498465.1 uncultured archaeon
GAGAGCTTTACTAACAAATAATGATGATGGATTTTCTTAAAGTTGCTAAAGGTGAAAGAAAACCGAAGTTAGTACTAAAGGGAAAAATTTTCTCTGTTTTCAGTGGAGAATTAATAAACGGAGATTTAGCAATACATAATGGAAAAATTGTTGGAATTGGAGAGTATACTGGGGAGCGTACAATAGATGTAAATGGTATTATATTGCCAGGATTTATTGATGGCCATATACATCTAGAAAGCACCTTACTAAATCCAGTAGAATTCGCAAAAGCCGTAATTCCACACGGCACTACTACAGTTTTTTCCGATCCGCACGAAATTGCCAATGTACTTGGAGTTTACGGAGTTGAGTTTATAATTAAATATACAAAAAATTTACCATTAAACTTTTATTTCTTAGCACCTTCCTGCGTCCCTGCAGTAAAAGGTTTGGAAACTTTCGGAGCTGAGATTTCTTCAAAAGATATCAAGAAAATATTAAAATTTGAAAGAGTTGTGGGACTTGCTGAAGTTATGAATTTTCCAGGAGTAATTAATGGTGATCCAGAGGTGATAGAAAAACTAATTGCATCCAAAAATAAAGTAGTAGATGGGCATGCTCCTGGTCTCACTGGAAATCAATTAAATGCGTACATTTTTCCTGGAATATACTCTGACCATGAATGTGTAACTCACACCGAGGCCCTAGAGAAGCTTAGAAGGGGA
Source organism: uncultured archaeon (assembly GCA_964498465.1). Taxonomy (GTDB): domain Archaea; phylum Halobacteriota; class Archaeoglobi; order Archaeoglobales; family Archaeoglobaceae; genus CAZCHG01. The sequence continues at coordinate 708 of CAZCHG010000001.1, forward strand.
ATGAAAATAATGATTAGAGAAGGCTCTGTCGCAAAAAATCTATCAGAGTTAATAAAAATAGTAAAAGATTACTGCTCTGAGAACTTTATTCTCGTTTCAGATGATTTATTGCCAACCGATATAGTCAAAAATGGTCACATGGATTACAGACTAAAACTTTGTATAGAAGCTGGTGTAAAACCAGAAGTAGCTATAAAAATGGCTACAATTAACACTGCAAGATACTTTGGGATAAAGGATATTGGCGCTTTAGCTCCGGGATTCAAAGCTGATGTTGTAGTAATTGATGGTTTTGATTCTTTTAAGGTAAAAATGGTTATTAAAGATGGAAATATAGTCTGGGATGGAAATTCTCTTAAACTGGAACTTTCTCCTCCAAAATTACCTAAAAAAGTTTTAAGTACAGTAAAAATGGCTGAAATTGATAAAAAAGATGTCGAGATTAAAGCTGAAGGTAAAACCTGCAGACTAATTGAGCTTATACCTAATCAAATAGTTACTAAAGCTTCAACTTGGGATCCTCCAATAGTGAACGGTTTAGCTATACCAGATCCAGAACAAGATGTAGCAAAAGTTGTTGTCGTTGACAGACATAGATATGAGAAGAAAATTGGAGTAGGTTTTGTGAAAGGATTTGGGATAAAAAGAGGTGCAATAGCCAGTAGTGTTTCTCATGATTCTCACAACTGTATATGTGTTGGAGTAAATGATGCAGATATAATTGTAGCCTTAAGAAGGTTGAAAGATTTACAAGGTGGTTTTGTCGTAGTTGAGAGCAAAAAAGTTAAAGCAGAATTACCTTTGCCGATTGCCGGTTTAATGTCTAATTTACCACTTGAGGATGTTGTTAAAAGATTAGATAGTTGCTACAATGCTGCAAAGTCTTTAGGCATTAACTTAGAACACCCGTTTACTACACTGAGTTTCTTAGCACTTCCAGTTATACCTGAGCTAAAAATAACCGATTATGGGTTAGTTGATGTAAATGAAATGAGAATTGTAAATCTATGGATTGAGTAATCCTAAAAAATAATTAATTTAAAATACCAATCACAGCTTTAATGTAGTTAAAAATTTGAAAAAACTAAAAAATCATTTTAAATTTTCAATCTATCACCAATGCAATCCAAACTATGCAATAAAGAATTAAGGCCAATATTAATAATGCATCAGCCATGTTAAATTTTAGTTTTTCTCTCTTTTTAAAGTTTTTCTTTTCTTATTCCAGCTAGATTTCCAATTTTCCAACAAGGAATTAGTACAATTGTTTTTAATCAATTCCGTAAAATTATGTAACTAGATCCTTCATTTTCTAAAATTTCTAAATTATTAAAATTCGCCTTTTGAAATAAAACCTGTTAAAAGTTAAATTTTTCAATTTAATCGTGTATTAACTTTAGTATTAAATCAATAGCCTTAGGTATTGCTTTCTTCACAGAAGCCGATAGCTCTAAACCTTCTTCTATTTTTTCTGGCTCTATACCTACAACTATGATATCCTCTGGTAAATCTAGTATACCCTTACACATTTTTAGTGCATAAACAAAATCCAAATCGTGTAAGGAAATTATTCTTTTACTATGATCATCGCTGTTTAAAACTTCTTCAATACTAAAACAGTATATGTCTCCAGGTTTTCCTCCAGCTCTTACTGCATCAACAACTATAGCCTTATCAGCGTCTTTAAAAAAATTTAAAATAAAAAGACCTAAAACTCCTCCTTCATAAATTTTTACATTTTCTGGAAGGTTTAATTTTCTTAATTCCTCTATTATCCTTACTCCTACTCCTTCGTCGCTTAGCAAAATGTTACCTAATCCTACTATTACAATTCTTTTCATTAAAGTTTTTAAGCTGCCTTCTTCACTTTCTCTTTTCTCTTCCCTGTGATCATTGAGGTTACAACGCCGAAGATAAATACTGCGTAAACATGCATCATTACTACCATTGCAAACAAGTACATACCTAGTCTATGTAAAGCTCTTAACAAGGCTAATCCGCTTTCTGCACCAAAGGCTGGTGCTATACTATCAGCAAAGTTAATTACTGGAGCAAAAAAGTCCTTGTAGTACATAGACAGACCTGTGATTCCCATGAATAATGCTAGTAAGAAGTAAATCCACCAAACCATTACTTCCGTTGGAATTATTTTCTCTACATATTCTTTCTTCTCAGGATCATAACCTCTTGGATCCTCTACGTGTGGTCCTCCAAACCAAGCTTTGATCTCACTTCCTAAGAATTTTAATGAGTACGGAATCCTAGCTAGTGAGAACCATTTCCATTCCCTAGCTATTATGTAGTACAACATTAGGAACCAGAGTGCCCCGAAAATAAAGCTTACTGTAATATGAGTAGCTAACACTTGACCATTAAGTACTCTTATACCGTAAAGACCGCCCATTTGCATTCCAGTTAACGCCAAAATTACACCAGTAATGACTATACTCCAGTGACAGACTCTGTAAAACAATGAGTGTCTTACAACCTCAACTGTTTCTTCCATTTTCTTTCACCTAAGTTAATTTAAAATTATTTTTACACTTAAATAAAAATAAAAATTAAAAAGCTCACTTGCTCTTCTTGTCAATTACGTGTACAGCACAAGCAATACATGGATCGAAGCTTCTTACTATAGCTACTGCTATAGATGTATTGTACTTATCTGCACCTAATGGTTCCATGTTAAGTTCAGCTAATCCCAATGGCTTTAAAGCCGTAGCTAAGGCTTCTCCCCACGTAACTTTTCCTAAACCGAATGCCGTTAAGTCAACATCAGCTTCCTTGTAAATTGCGTCACAAACATCTTTTACAGTCATATTCTTTGGTAACCAAGTAGTTCCACACTGTAAAGCAGTTTCTACTGGACCTGGTTGATCCATACTGTCTCTAGGTGATAAATTCCAAGTACTTGGAACTACACACTGATAGTGCTTAATTACTTTGTTTTCAATTTTTACCCAGTGTCCCAAAGCGCCTCTTGGTGCTTCATATAAGCCTATTCCCTCAGCCTTGTCCGGTACATCCTTATAATTAACAACTGGTGTGCCTAGGTAATCCTTCAATCTGATAGTGAATTCAACTAAAGCGTTTGCACAAACCAATGTCTGTGCCACTCTAGCAGCAACTCTGTCAATTAACGATCCTTTTGGATTCATAACCTCATACACGAAGTCTCCATAATCTTCTCCAGTTATTGGATGTACTCTTGGAATTTTCCACTTCAATCCGTAAGTATTGATCATTCTAGCCAGTGGTCCAACTTCATATACCTTCTTGTCATACCTTGGTGCTTTTATCCAAGAATACGCTCCTGCCTTCTCTCTATTTGGTATAGTGTCTCCATCAAATGGATATCCTTCTTTACCGTCATACCACGAGTACTTGATGTATTCGTATATCTTTCTGTGATCAAAGTCCTTGAAGTTACCATCCCAAGCTCCAGCATGGATTACTGCTGTCTTTCTTCTTCCTGGTCTTTCTATCACAGCCATCCAGTCATTTTCATAATCATCTGGATCTTCACTTGGTAACATACCATACGATAAGAAGTTACCAGTTCCAACTCCAATGTCTCCTAGACCTCTCTTCAATTCTACACCCAAAATACTGCTTAATGCGTCAGTCAAGACCTTATTTGCCTCAATTAACTTCTGAAGATCATTGATCATTGTCTTTGCGACAAATTCCCATATCTCTACAGCTCTAGCCAAAGTTCCTGCTATTCTGTCATTAGTTAATCTTACAGTTACTCCTCCAGGATACCCACATGCATGGTGGGGGAACTTACCACCCCATAACGCTATTATTTCGTTTGCTTTTCTTTGCATCTCAACACATTTTGCATAACTTGTACCTAGTCCTAAAACTTCCAGACCTTTTTTACCTAGTACAGGCGGCACCATTGGTGGATACTTACATAATACACCAAGTTCTGGCCCAACTAATAGATACGTGTGTATCATGTGGTCATAAATGTAGTATGCACACTGTATTATGTTTCTAATCAACACAGCAGCAGGAGTTGGTATTGCTCCAAATGCATGATCTAACGCTTGATTGGATGCTTCAGCGTGAGCTGCAGGACATACTCCACAAATTCTTTGAGTTATAAAGAAGGCATCTCTTGGGTCTCTTCCTTTTAGGAATATTTCAAAACCTCTAAATAACATTCCACCACTGTAGGCCTTGCTTACAAATTGCCAAGTGCCAGTACTGGTTGTTACATCCTTTAATTCCAATTCAATTCTTAAGTGTCCTTCAATTCTTGTAAAAGGATCAATAACTACTCTAGCCATTTAAACCCACCACCTCACTTCTTTTCTTCTTCTTTTCCTTTCCCAATCGCTCTTCTAACTAGGTGAATACCTATACCTAATGCTGTGGCTCCAATCAATCCTTCTCCAAGTTTAGTAGCATCAACACCTAACACTGTTGGCAGACTAGGCAGTTCCTTATAGAATGGTGAGAACTTATCTGGAAATCCTGGTTCTGCACAACCTATACATGGTGCTCCTACTTCAACACAATAACTGACATGGCTATTCCACTTTCTTATTGCACAATCAGTGTGTACAATCGGTCCTTTGCATCCAAGCTTAAATCTGCATCCTTCTTCTCCAGGTTTAGTAGCAAATATACCTCTATCATAGTATGGTCTGTATGGACATAACTCATCATGCATGTTCTTACCAAAGAACATTAGAGGTCTTCCGTATTTATCTAAGCTTGGAATTACTCCAAGCATAACAGATGCTAAAGTTATAACTAAGTGATCTGGATGTCCTGGGCAGCATGGCAGGTTTATTACAGTTTTATTAATTCCTTCTTTCTTCAAGAACTCCTGTAAACCCATCGCTCCTGTTGGATTAGGCTTACCTGAAGGAATTCCTCCAAAACACGCACAGGCTCCAAATGCTATTATGTAGTCTGCTATCTCCGCTGCTTCTTTTACATGTTCTCTGAAATCTTTACCAGCTATGACGCAATACTTTGGTTTTTGCAATGCCCCCTCTACCACTAATATTCTTCTTCCTTTACTTCCTTTCTTCCATCTTTCTTTCAATTTCTCAGCCAAAGTGCCAGATGCTGGATGTATAGTTTCCATGTAGTCAGGTAAAGCTATTGGTAATCCAGAGTTTCCTACAGTTATACTTGTTAGAATTTCAATTAAATCTGGATCTACAGCCTGTGCAAACGATATTGTACAACCTGAACAAGATGCACCGTTCAACCAGCAGATGTGCCAGTAGTCTTTGACTTCCTCTAGCGCTTCAACAATTTCCGATTTGTATGTCGAAAGAAAAGCTGCTGCACCCATTGCAGCTACTGTTTTCATGAACTCCCTTCTACTTAACTTCATCTTTACACCTCCAAAAACAAGTTTTGGACATTTTTTCTTTAATAGTATTATATTTAAATCTTTCTTAATCCTCCAAAAGGTAAAAAAACTCTAGCTATTTCTTTGATTTTTATTGCTTTTTTATTTTACTAAGATTTTACTTTAGCTTGAATATAATTAAAAACAAATGGCTTATTTTTAATAAACTACCTATCTAAGTAATTTTTAATAAATAGTGTTAAAATTTAGTCGATCGGTATTAAAAAGTAAGATATGAAAATAGGAATCAAAAATTGGAATTTTAACAATTAAAAAATTAACAAAGAAATCAGTGAAAGTTTTCTAGCAAACTCTAGGAATTGGATCTGCCACTGGTGGTGGCACTATTCTTTTTGAGCCAATACTAGTTTCCATTATAACCTCCTTAAACTCAGATGTAACGTATCCTATTATTTCTGCGTTTTTCTGCCCAGATTTCCTTAATCTTTTTAATACGTCCTCAGCCATGTCTTCTACTACGGCCATAACTACTTTTCCTTCGTTTGCCATGGTTAATGGATCTAAACCCAAAACTTCACAAAAGCTTTTTATTTCTTCCCTGATTGGAATCTTTTCTTCCTCAATGTATATTCCATATCCACTCTTTTCAGCAAACTCATTCAATGCTGCAGCTAGTCCCCCTCTTGTTGGATCCTTCATGGCTGTTATACCACCTTCATCCAAAACTTCCTTAACGTATAACCATACTGGATATACATCCGATTTTATGTCCAATTCAAAGTTAAATTCCTCTCTACTAATCATTACAGCTGTAGCATGTTCAGCTATGTTTCCAGAGACTATTATGACATCTCCCTCACTCAAACCTTTATCTCTTATCCAATTGTAAGGATAGTCTCTATATTCTCTTACTACTTCTAAATTTTTAAGCAAATGTTCATTTCTAATGCCTATGCCACTTGTGTTTATTATTATACCAACACCGGAATCCACTACTTTTGTATCTCCGGTAATTATCTTAGCATTTATCTTTTTTAGCCAGTAATTTGCATCATCTAATATTTTTTCTAGATCATTTAACTTAAATCCATCCTGAATAATCAAAGACAGTGATATAAATTTTGGTTCAGCTCCTTTTACAGCTAAATCATTTGCAGTTCCGCAAATTGCTAAGCTCCCTATACTTCCTCCAGAAAAAATTGGTGGTTCTACTACATAAGAGTCTGTTGTGAATAAATAGTCAGAATGGAAATCTGAAGAGTCATCTAAGTCAGACAGTGCTATTTCCAGAACTTTGGAGTCAAATCTTGGTATTATATACTTTTTCAGAAAATCCATCATATATTTTCCGCCGGCTCCATCTTCCTTTCTGACTCTATCCATTATTAACCCTCCAAAAATTTAGATAAATACAGCTGACCAAAGGATATACCGTTGTCTCCAGCAGCTACATTTTCATTTAAGTAAAGTGTTAATCCTTTATCATTAAGATATTTTCTCACAAGTGATGTAAAATATCTATTAAGTGTGACTCCTCCACTCATTACCACTATATTTTTAGCTTTGCTAGCAGCTATTTCAGCTAATCCTTTAGCTAAATAATCTATAGCCTGAAAAGCCAACTTTCCTCTGTCTTCTCCATTTAAATATCTCTCTAAAATATCATATATTATGTTTTTTATTTCTAAAACTTTTATTTCCCTATTAAATGCTCTAAAATCTATATCTTCATAAACTGCAGGAAATGTGTACTTTGTTTTCTCAATTTCTGTTTTAATTTTTACTTTATTCCAGTAAGGTTCAGATTCTCTAGTAATTGCTTCCACTTTCATTGCTGGTTCTCCTTCATATGTCCTTTTAAAACAGACTTCCAAAGCTGCTGCAATAGCATCAAAAAATCTTCCAGCCGATGAAGCTTTTGGTATGTTTACCCCACTTTCTAATACCTTTATGAAAGTGTCAAAACTTTCATTTTCCATTAAATATTTTTTGTACTTTTCCAAAATTGAGATATCTTTCTTTAAATCATAGATTATTGAGAACAGTATTCTCAAAGGTCTTTCTGTGGCTAAATCTCCTCCAATTAGTTTTATTCTTTCCAATCTACCTATTCTTCTAAATTTTCTTTTTTCAAAATCAATTAGAAGTACTTCTCCTCCCCATATAGTTCCATCAAAGCCGTAACCTACACCATCCACAGTTATAGCTACAGCTTTGTCCAAATTTTTTTCAGCCATTACAGACATTGCGTGTGCAAAATGATGCTGAACTCTTACCAATTTGCTATCTAATTCCCTAGCAAATTTCTCTGCAAACAGCGTAGTATTATATAAGGGATGTAAGTCACAAAATATAACATCAAATTTTCTTAAAGATAGAAATTTCATAAAAAAACTTATTGCTTTCTTAAAGAACTCATTATACGTTTTGAAGTTTGACGTATTTCCAATATATTGTGACATTATTGCTAATTTATCTTTTAATATCGATATTGAATTGTATAACTCGGCTCCAACCGCCAAAGCTGTTAAATCCGAGTCTAATCTGAATGTTTTTGGAACAAAACCTCTAGATCTTCTTATGATTAATCTAGTATTGTCAACAATTTTTATAACCGAGTCATCTACTCTATTGTGTATTTTCATGTTATGCCTCAAAAAACCGTCTAAAGGCAATTTAAAAACACCATCGTCAATATACATTGGTTCTCCTGGATAATTTGCCGAAGTCATTACCAGGAAGTCAGCTTTTAGATGATTAAACAGAATATAATGTATTGGTGCATATGGTAACATTACACCTATTGTATCTAATCCAGGTGCCACGGCGAAAAAGGATTTAGGATTTCTTTTCCTTAAAATCGTTATAGGTCTAATGTAACTGGTTAACTCTTTCTCCTCCAGTTCGTTTACAAACGCAACTTTTTTTATTACATCTAGATTCCTTGCCATTACCGCGAATGGTTGTTGAGGTCTTCTCAAAATTCTTCTAAGTTTCCATACTACTTCATCTTCGGTTATGGATGCTATGTGATAGCCACCAATGCCCTTAATTGCTATGATTTTTCCCTCATCGAGTAACTGCGCTGCTTTTTTAATTCCGTCTAATCCCTTTATGGTTTTACCATTAAAAATTAATTCATAGTTTGGTCCACAAATGGGACAAGCTATAGATTGTGCGTAATATCTTCTATCGTCAATGTTCCAATATTCTTTGTTACACTCATCACAAAGTGGAAATTCTACTAGTGTTGTGTTTTCTCTATCATAAGGCAAAGCCACAGCTATGGCAAAACGCGGACCACAATCCGTGCAAGAAATAAATGGATACATATATCTTCTATTATTTGGTTCAAACAATTCTTTTAAGCATAAATTACATACTGCTACATCTGGTGGAGGTAAAGAAATTTCTTTTCCTTTTCCTCCACTTTTTTCAATTACGAAAGTATCCGGTATTCTTCCTGAATACTTTTCAACTTTAACAGATTCCACGTGCGATATGGGTGGTTTCTCCTTCTTTAATCTTTCAATAAACTCCTCAAGTTTTTTGTCAATTACCACTTCTACTGTTCCATCTCCTGTGTTTTTTACATAGCCCTTTAATCCAAGAGATTTTGCTAATCTATAAATAAAAGGCCTAAAACCCACTCCTTGTACAATACCTCTGATTATTAATTTAAATGCCATTTAATCTAAATTAATTTACCAATTCAAAAATCTTTCACCATTTTCTTTTTTACCAGTTTTATATTTTTGATTTAGCTAATTTTTCTATTGTAAATAAATTAAAACCAAGTTAAGTTTAGAAACTTAATATTTTTAAGATTGATCTTATAATATAAATCCACAAGCTTTAATCTGATAGCTTTTAATATCAAAACTAAAATACAAACTTAACGTGCACGAAATGGGATTTGCAAAAATTATTGTCGATGAGGTCAAAAGACTTGCTGAAGAGAAAAAAGCCAAAAAAGTCACAGCCGTCAAGGTTGTTATGGGTGAGTTACTGCTAATAAATCCAGAACAGCTAAATTTTTGGTTCAAAGCTTTAACACAAAATACAATTATTGATGGTGCCAAATTAGACATTGAGTTCGTAAAGCCAAAAATAGTTTGCACAGTTTGTGGTAAAGAATATCAACAACCAATAGGTCTCTGTGAAAAATGTGGAGGTTTTGTGAAAGTAGAAGGGGGAAAAGAAATAATTATAGATAAAATAGAAATGGAGGTTTGAAAATGCATAAAATTGAAATTGAAGCAGGTGTTGATATACTTGCTCTTAACAAGAAAATCGCTAAAGAAAATAGACAATTCTTTAAGGAAAATAACATCAAAGCTGTTAACATAATGGGAGCTATAGGAAGTGGAAAAACATTGCTCATAGAAAAAACGGTCGAAAAGTTAAAAGACAAAATAAAATTTGGCGCAATACTCGGAGATGTTGTAGGCAATGCGGATTTGAAAAGAGTTCTAAAGTATGGAATTCCTGCGGAGGTTATCAATACTGGAAAAGAATGTCATCTTGATGCCCATTTGGTCAGCCATTGTTTGGATAAGTTCAAAAATGTTGATATTCTTTTCATAGAAAATGTTGGAAACTTAATTTGCCCAGTTGATTTTGACCTAGGAGAGACTCTTAGGGTCGTTATGGTCAGCGTTACTGAGGGAGACGATGTGGTAGAGAAACATCCGGAGATCTTCAGATTGGCGGATGTAATAATTATAAATAAAGTTGCGCTAGCTGATGCCGTTGGAGCTAATATAGACAAGATGATTTCAGATGCAAGAAAACTCAATCCTAAGGCAAAAATAATAAAAATGGATTTAAAAAAAGATATTGGTCTTGAAGAGTGGTTTAAAATAGTAGAGGACTTAGTTAATCAAGGTTGATATACTATGTGTCTAGCTATTCCTGGAAAAGTAGAGAGTATCGATTATCCATTCGCTGTAGTAAGTTTTAAAGGGACCAAGAAGAAAATTCGCATCGATTTAATCGATGATCTAAAAGTTGGCGATTATGTACTAGTTCATGTTGGTTTTGCCATTCAGAAAGTAGATGAAGCTGAAGCAAAAAGAATTCAAGATTTAATCTCAAAGATAGTTGAGCTATGAAAACAGAAATTAAAGCTTTGGTTAAAAAGATAGAAGATCTATCAAAAAATTTGGGAAAAATAAGAATTATGCATTTATGCGGAACCCATGAGGATACAGTAACTAAATATAATATCAGAAGTTTGCTTCCAAAAAACATAGAGTTACTAAGCGGACCAGGCTGCCCCGTGTGTATAACTCCAGACTCTGATCTTCAAGAAATTTTTCATTTAATAAAGAATGCAAATATAACACTTACTACGTTTGGAGATATGGCTAGAGTTCCATTTGAGAAGAAATCGCTTTTTTATTACAGATCAAAAGGATATGACATACGAATTGTTTATAGTATTTTCGATGCTCTTGAAATTGCAAAAAGAAATGATAAACCTGTTGTTCATTTCGCAATAGGATTTGAGACTACAATGCCATCCACAGCATTAGCAATTTTAGACAATGTTGAGAATTTTTATGTTTATTCATCTCACAGATTCTTTATCCCAGCCATGGAAGCTCTTTTAAAGGCTGGAGAAATAAAAATTGACGGATTTATTAATCCAGGGCATGTATCAACGATCGTTGGAGTTAAAGCTTATGAGCATTTAAAGAAATATAGAATTCCACAAGTTATTGCAGGTTTCGAACCATACGATGTGATACTTGCCATTTATTATATTATAAAGGCTCTAAAAGATGGAATCAATAGCGATGATGATCTTTTAATGAATGAATACACAAGAGCCGTTAAATATGAAGGTAATTTAAAAGCTCAAGCCGTTATAAATGAAGTATTTGGCAAGGAAGATTGGGAGTGGAGAGGTCTTGGTATCATACCAAAATCTGGTGCTTCAATAAGAAAAAAGTATGAAGATTTTGATGCAAGAAAACAATTTGAAGACATTTTCAAGGATTTTCAACCAAAAATAGATTTAACAAAAAAAGCTTGTAGATGTGGCGAAGTTTTAAGAGGTTTAATTACTCCAGAAGATTGTCCTCTTTTCCTAAAAGTTTGTACACCTAAGGATCCAGTGGGTCCTTGCATGGTCAGCTTTGAAGGAATGTGCAATATATGGGCTAGATATAGAGGTTTATATTAAATATTTATAATAAAAACACGCAAAAAATAAAAACTGTGACTACACTACAATAATTTTTCGTTTACATCCACACAGCTTCCTTTCAAGACAGTTAGCACTCATTTTTATGAATGTGAACTTGTTTAATACTCTAGAGATTTTTCAGCAAGGGTACAAGTTCTGTAAGCGATTCTTTTCTTAAATAATTTAATTTAAATTTAATTAAAATAAATTGATTAAAATTAAATTTAATATATTTAAAAATTTTTATTAAAATATTGTATGTTCCTTAAATTTTCTTTAAAATAAAGCCTCTACGGATATATACAAAATTTAAATTCAACAGCAGAGACAAAAAGAAATTTTTATAACGTATAAACTTTAGGAGTTAGATTGAAAATGATTGATTCTAAGCTTCTTTATCCTCAATTTGATTTAATAAAATTAGCTGAAAATATATGTGAGATTATATTTTCAAAATACAGTGTTGAAAGTTTAATGGAATTCGTAAGGAAAAATAAGACAAAGGATATCTTCATCGAAGTTAGTAGAAAAAACCCAAAAGATGCCAAATTAATCGTTGATACTGAAGGAAAATTAAAATATAGCTTTTCCGAACCGCTAATGATACCAATTCCCAAGAAATTTGCTATTTTAGAGCCAGATAAATATTACTTCGAGATGACACTCAGAGCTAATGTGTTTTTAGCAGTATTTAGAGCCAACGAGAAGGAATTACATAAATAAAGAGGTAAACTAAATCAAACAGTAGAAGATCGTAAAATTTCTCGTCGAAAAACTTAAATATCCATAAAACAAAGATACTTTGAAATTATTCATTGTTATTATTAAAAAATAGGAAAGGATTTTTATGGTATTAAAGAAGTTGAAAAGAGAGGCTGAGATAGTTCTTAGACATTTAGAAGTTTTGCAATTTGTTAAAAAGAATCAGCCTATAGGTATATTCAAACTCGCTGAAGCTCTAGAACTTCCAAAACATAGGGTTAGATATTCCTTAAGAGTTCTAGAACAGTCAGGAATAATAGAGCCCACCCAATATGGAGCTGTTTTAAGAAAAGAGGCAAACAAAATCATTGAAAACTTAAAGGAGGAAATGAAAGAAATTAATGAAAGTATCGAGAGAATAAACCAAATCATAAAAGGAATATAAATGATTGCTATAATAAATTATGGCGTAGGTAATATAAAAAGTATATATAAAGCTTTAAAATTATTTTATGATGACATAACAGTCACTTTAGATAAAAACTACATAGAGGAGTCTAAAGGTATAGTTTTGCCTGGTGTTGGAGCATTCAGTACAGCTATGGAAAATTTATCTAAATTTGAAATAGATAAGGTTATAAAAAATACGGAAAAACCAGTTCTTGGAATTTGTCTGGGATTACAGCTTTTTGCAAAAGCAAGCGAAGAAGGAAATTGTGATGGTTTAGGTTTAATTAACACGACTGTCAGAAAATTACCAAAAAATAAGTACAAAGTACCCCACATGGGTTGGAATACCGTTAAAGTAACAAGACACTCAGAAATTTTAAAAGGCATCGACAAAAAATTCTTCGCGTATTTTGTTCACTCTTATTATTTAAAGGTCAATGAGTACGAGTTAGCCAACACGGATTACATAGTAAATTTCAGTTCCGCTGTGCAAAAGGATAATTTTCTAGGATTTCAGTTCCATCCTGAAAAAAGCGGTAAAGTTGGTCTGAAAATACTTAAAAACTTTGTAGAGATATGTAAAAAGTAATTCTTATCTTCATTTCACAAACAGTAAATTTAGGTGTTAATCCCGATGAACTTAGAAAAGCAATTAGAGTGTCTATCAAGATTAGGAAAACTAAGTTACAAAATTTTAAGCAATTTAAATCCAGAATTAATTAAGCATATCAAGCATTTAGTTCAGGAAGGTAAAGCATCAATAATTGGCGATGATATAATATTAGATATAAAAATTGCAGATGATGAACTGTGTCACAATTTAATAATTGAATATCTATCGAAAAGGATAGAAATTTTCGGAGAGAAAAGTGAATATTACCTAGAACTAATAAACTATGCGCTTGAGTTCAATAAAATAAACATAGCTACTGATGCTTTTGTGAAATTATGCAAACTTCAGGCTTTTTTGCCAAAAGTCATAAAAATAGGTGAAACTTTATTAGAGAAAGTGTCTAAGGATGAGGATAAAGCTTTAATACTTAGATCCATGGCTAATTTCTGCTCCGAATTAGGTCAATTGAATCTTGCGGAGATATATTATCAAAAAGCCATAGATTTGTACATAAAACTATCAAAATCAGATAAAAGATACATGGAAGATTTAGCTAAACTTCTGAACAACGTTGGGAATGTTTATGCTGACATGAGAAAGTATGATTTAGCAGAAGAGAGTTATAAATGGTCAGCTAATTTATTTAGAGAATTAAACAAAAAAAGAGAATTAGCCGTGGTTTTAGATAACTTAGCAGTCATGTACACAAAAAGAGACATGTTAAATGAAGCTGAAAGAGTTTTTGCCGAAATTATTGAAATTAAAAAAGAGTTAGCTAAGGATAACATCGATGATGCAATAAGTCTGGCCATGTCCCTTAATAACTTAGGCGTACTGTATAGAAAAATGAAAAAATTCAAGGAAGTTGAAGATTGCTACAGAAGAGTTATAAAATTTTTAAGTAAATTCAAAGATAAAGAAATTACTAAGATATACTTAGCCAGCGCATATAATAATTTAGGCTCGATCCTTATTGAGCAAGGAAAAATCCCAGAAGGTGTAGAACTCCTTAACAAAGTTCTCTCGGAGTACGAAAGACATCTAGACCTTGAACTAAAAATGAAAACTAATCTAGCTTTAGCTAAAGGTCTTGAGAAACTTAACGACGATAGAGCTCCAGAGTACTATTTCAAAGCTGCTTTACTAAGTTATCTACTTTTTAGAGAATACGGTATGCAAACAGTGAATTTTATACATCTTCTTGAGAGAGTTGAAAAATTAGCAAAAGATGCTAAGCTCAAAGGTGATGCTAAACTTACAAGACTTGCTATTTTAAAATTGTACTATGATAAAAGGTTAAAGGAGTTACCAGAAGTAAAATGTGGAAGAATAGGAGAACTTATATTAAAAGCTGAAAGAGGTAAAAAAGAAAAATTTGAGGCCAATACCGAGGAAGATAAAGCTATACTCTATTTAATAAATGATTTATCTGGTATAGAACCATGGTCAACTAAGATAAAAGAGTGATTACTCATGAGCGTAAAAATTCTTGTTGAAGCTCTGCCATACATTAAAGAATTCTATGGCTCATCCATGGTCATAAAGATAGGTGGCAATATACTAATTAACGATGAAATTCTAGAAAATATAATTAGGGATATTTTACTTTTATATTTTACTGGGATAAAACCAGTTGTGGTTCACGGAGGAGGTCCAGAAATTTCCGAGAAAATGGAAAAATTCGGGATAAAACCAAAATTTGTAGATGGTCTAAGAATCACTGACGAGAGAACATTAGAAATAGTTGAAATGGTTTTAGATGGTAAAATTAACTCAAAAATCGTTTCGAGCTTTATAAAAAATGGTGGAAAAGCAGTAGGTATTAGCTGCAAGGATGGATTGCTAATTGTTGCTAGGAAAAAAATGGTTAAAAAAAGAAGCGGTGAAAAAGAGATCACAATAGATCTTGGATTGGTTGGAGAAGCTGAATATGCAAATCCCGATTTACTGGAGGTCTTGCTAAATAACGGATACATACCAGTAGTTTCTCCAATCGCTGCCGATTTAAATGGTAACACTTACAATTTAAATGCAGATATCGTAGCTGGAACTTTAGCTGGAGCGATAAAAGCAAAAAAGTTAATAATACTGACCAATGTGTCTGGTATTCTCAAAGATATAAAGGATGAAAAATCCGTGATAAGTAAATTAACGCTGTCAGAGTTAGAAAAATTGCTCAATGAAGGAATAATAAAAGGTGGTATGATTCCTAAAGCAGAAGCTGCAATTATAGCACTAAAGAATGGTGTAGAAAAAGTTCATATAATAAATGGGATGATAGATCATTCTATTCTTCTGGAGCTCTTTACAGATAAAGGTATAGGGACTATGATTGTTAAATGATACTGTTTACATCTTATGCGAGCTACCGCACTGAAGTGCGAAGCTTCTCCCGTTCTACCTGCCTTCACAGCAGACGACTTCATACAGGAAGTTAAGATCTTGCTCACAGAAACAATCTTATCCCGCTCCTCTCATTAGGGAGTGAGCTAAAACACTGCCCATCTCTTTCTCTGCAGAGGGGCGTCATCGGAAACATTCCATTTTCTTGCAGAAATTCGAAATATTTAAAACTACCGCCGACGTCCCTTTCCGGCCTTTGAAAAGCGAAGTTTTGCTAGCAACAATTTTATAAAAGGATTAGAATAATTTTTAATCAAGATTTCTTAAAATTTATCCCTTAATTCTTTGCAGAAGCTTATCATCAAAGAATGGAAATACCTTTCTCTCCTCAGGACAGTTTAAGTAATTTTTCGTAACATTTAACCGCCCTGAGAAGTACTCCCGTTTCGTCTGGCTTTATGAATCAGACTTCATCAGGGAGCGTTCGGGGGGAACGGAACTCCCCACATCCTGACTGATTAACCTACATCCACCCCCCAAAAGGGCTTTTGGGTTCAGCAACTGTTGCGAACCCTTAACTATTTAACTTCGCTATTTCCAAATTAAGAGTATGAAGGCTTCGAATGAAGATAAATTTACGTACGCTAAAGCTGGCGTGGATATAAAGCTAGAAGAAAGGGCCATAAAATCTTTAACAGGGCAAATTGACTTCATAAGAAAAGGTATTGGTAAACCGATTCTTCTAAATCATTTTGCCAGTGTTATAGATTTTGAGGGCTTATTTAATGATGTCTGCATAGCTATTACAACTGACGGTGTCGGTTCAAAAATTCTAGTAGCTGAAGCGCTTGGAAAATTTGATACAATTGGAATAGATTGTGTGGCTATGAATGTAAACGATTTACTTGCAATTGGTGCAGAACCTATAGCTATGGTTGATTACATTGCTGCAAAGAAACCTGATGAAAAAGTGCTACAAGAAATAGGTAAAGGTTTAAATGAAGGATGTAAAATTGCAAACATATCGCTGGTCGGTGGAGAGACCGCTACTCTTCCAGATCTTGTAAAAGGATATGATTTATCTGGAACTGCCATAGGGATTGTAAAAAAGAGCAAAATTATAACTGGAGAAAAAATAAGTGAGAATGATGTAATTTTGGGTTTACCTAGCACAGGTATTCATTGTAATGGTTTAACGCTTGCAAGAAAAATCATTGAAAAGCATGGACTTTCCTACAATGACGAGTTTGAAGGTGGAAAAACAATTGGACTAGAGCTACTTACCCCTACTAAAATTTATGTTGAGCTTCTAAAAGTCTTTAACATGGACGTCGACATTCACGGTCTCGCACATATAACTGGAGGTGGTGTTTTAAATCTAAAAAGACTGAAAAAAATGAAATACTGCATAACAAATCCCTTTCCTCCCCAAAAGATCTTTAAATTCCTCCAAGAACTTGGAAATGTTGACGATGATGAAATGTATAGGACATTCAACATGGGTATGGGTTTTGCAATAATTTTGCCTAAAGATGATGCCAAGAAAATAAGAGGAATTGTAAATGGAAAAATAGTCGGCTATGTAGAGGAAGGGGAAGGAGTTTGGGTAAAAGATATGAAAATTGACTAACTTACATTTTTTGTTTCAATTTTTTTCTTCCTAAAAAATTTAAAAATTTACTAAATTTTTTAAATAATATTTTATGAATAAATATTGCACATACAATATACAAAATTGTTGCCCTTATGCCAGACCCTAGCAGTGGTACAGAAAAAGGTAATATTACCGCTGCCCCACCTCTTAATCCTATCTCAGATAAACATATACCAAGCAAATGTGGACTAACTTCTAGTATTGCCATCCTGGATATAACTAAATAATATTGATACAATAGTTCATTTCCCTGCTTTTGTAAAATTGCATACATTTTGTAGTCTTCTATGTCCAACGCATCCTTGGATAATTCACTAATTCTTCTTATCTCTGATACAATTTTGTTTAATTCATCCTCTGGTTTAAACTTAGATAAGTATTTGGAAACTAACGAAAAAATCAACGCAAAAATGAAAATCCCCAAAATTTTGTTTAAATCTTGCCAAGGAGTTAAGTTAAAAAAAGGGTCCACTAAGTAATAAAAATAATTTTCATTCATAAATTCTCAGCAAAATTCAAAGAAATCTTTTACTTAAAATTTTCCCAATTTTAAAATTTAAAACAGCATCCAAAAATAAATCAAAAATAATAAAAGAAATAAAATTAAAAAATAAAAAAATTAAAACAATAATGAAATAATCAGATTGGAATACCTAGTGCCTTCCAGACACCCATGAATCTTAATCCATAGAACAACAGTATTACTGCGATTAGGCCTCTTAACCACTTCTCCTTATAGTACTTCTGTGACCATGGTCCGATAAATGCTCCAATTACTACTCCTGCTAGGAATGGACCCATGTAGTACGGATCAAACAATCCTCCAAGCTGGAGATACCTAGCAATAGCTACTATTGAGTTAATCAGAACAATTGTTATTGATGTACCAGAGACCAGGAACATTGGTAGAACGAACACCGATGATAGGTATGGTACTAATAGGAATCCTCCGCCCAATCCAAACATTGATGCTATGAATGCTATGAAGAAACCTCCAAGTGCTGCCAATATTGGATTAATTACGAATTCCTCTCCGACGAACTCAAATCTCATCTCTGTTGCACTGAATTTTGTTAATTTATATCCTACTTTCTTTAATTCTTCCCATTTACCGGTAGCCTTTAATTCCTTAACTTTTTCCTCAAAGGCCTTTGATATCTTTACTAGTTTCTCTTTTCTTCTTCTGTAAGTTTCTGTGCACTCATAAGCTAATCTGATACCGATTAAGAATGTTACTACTCCGAACCAGAACTTGTACTGCTTTAAGGTCATTGGTATCGATGGTCCCACAATAGCTCCAATTACTACTCCGACTGCAATACAGAGTGCCAATGGTATTGCCACTCTTCTCTCTGCCCAATATCTAGGCACTGCTATTAATGGTGAAATTATAACTGCCGTTAGGTTGTGAACCTTCAGCGTCTTAGTTGTTATGTCCTTTGCTACCTTTGCGCTGTAGCCCTTTGCTTTTAAGAAGCTTACCATTGCCTTGTCTAGTCCAAAGATGACTACTTGTCCGATGAATGTTAAAATAGCACCTGCTGCACCAACAGTTGTAAAGATGTAACCAACCACTATACCCCAAATGAAAACTGCTGGTATATTTACTGTCAGTCCTGAGACTGTACTAGTTACAAACAATTTTCCACCTCCACTTCAACGAGACTTTCCACTTTTTAAATCTTTAAAGTGTTTATTGCCTGACTAATATTTAAAAGTATCGGATTTTCAACACTTGGAATTTGTAGCTGATTGGTTAATAAACAATTAAATATAAATTTGCTCTGTTACAACTGTACCAATAGTTTATAATCATAACTCAAATACTCAGTTAATAAATTGTTAATCGTTTT
The DNA here is from genome assembly GCA_964498465.1 of uncultured archaeon. Taxonomy (GTDB): domain Archaea; phylum Halobacteriota; class Archaeoglobi; order Archaeoglobales; family Archaeoglobaceae; genus CAZCHG01. The sequence goes on from CAZCHG010000001.1 coordinate 19,857, forward strand.
TCATCGAAAAAACGCTCAAATAATTAGTTTTACTTACTTTTTTGTTTGACAATTGCCTAATCAAATCAGTTACCTTTAGATAAAATTTTGAGCTATTGTTTGATAGTATTGTTTTCATTTAAAACTTTTTTAAAAATAACAGCCTATTTAAGTTAGTTTTCTTTTATTTTATAGAGACATTAATTTTTATTTAAAATATTTTATTATGGCTTTAAAAATAAGTTTAACATACTTTACAATTTGCTTTGAGTTTTTTATTTTCTATTTTAATTATTTAATACTTTTATTTTCCAAGTTCTTCCAAACAATTTAATTCTAAAATTATATCATCAGTTATTATTACTATTTTAAAATAATAATTGCTTTTAATATGAAATGCTCATAGTTTATTTATATTTATGTAAGCTGCACCATCTAACTTGTTTTTCATTTGTGATTCTTTTTACAATATAAGAAATTCCTGCAAAAAATAAAGAGAATAAAATAGTAAAAATTAAAAATAATTAGCCTATAACATAAATCCAAAGAGGTGTTAAACTATGGTTGAAACCTTAGCAGAGTTTTGCAAAAATAGAGCAGCAATTTATAACTTCTTGTCAACTGTTTTCAGAGATGAAATACCAAAAGAGCTTCTAGAGAAAATGAAAAAAGCAGAGTTTGTTGAAAATGCCAAAAAATACTTAGAACAAGTTTCTCCAGAAAGCGTTTCTCTTTTGGAAGAAGTAAAAAGCATGTTAGAAAAAGATGTAGAAAAAGAGTGGAAAGAACTTAGATACGTTTATGCAGACATATTCTTAAACGCCGGAGTAACTCCAGTATTTCCATATGAATCTACATACTTTGCTAAGGAGCCAGTGGTAATGCAAAAGCCAGTATTTGAAGTAAGAGAATACTACAGAAAAGCTGGAGTACACAAGTCTGAGGACTATCCAGATTTAGACGATCATGTTGCAGTAGAATTTGAATTCATGAGATATCTCTGTGAGAACTCTGACAAAAAACCAGAGTTTGTCGATTTGCAGGCAAAATTCATTCAGGAGCACTTATACTGGATCAGAGAATTCTGTGATGAATTAAAGAAATATGGACAGCACTCGGTGTACAAACTGTTAGCAGATTTAACAAGTACATTTATCTCACTAGAGCGTGCAGCCGCTCCTCTTCTAAAAAACGCGTTGCCTAAACCAGTGGTTGATGCAGTAAAAACTTTTGCAAAAGCAGTGGAAGCTTTAGAACTTAGCACGGATTATGTAACTATAAAGGAAGGGGTAAAGCCCAGAGAACCCAAAAAGGATATACCCACCCACTGCTACATTTGCGGTGGATTGTGCGGAATGACTGTAACCACCGACGATGGTATCATAGTAAGTTGCAGAGGTTTACCAGGAGATCCTAAGAGCGGTGGCGCTATCTGTATTAAAGGTACTTATGCCCACTACCAGACATACAGTGCATACAGGCTTAAGTGGCCATTAATAAAAGAGAATGGTAGATTCAGAAAAGCTACGTGGGAAGAAGCTCTAGATAAAGTAGCAGAGCTATTAAAGAGTGTAGATCCATCAAAAGTAGGATTCCTGAGAGGAAACGACTTAAACAGATGGTGCACAGAAGCTGTAATGAAAGCTTATGGAGCTATAATGACCACTCACAGACCTATGTGTGACAACTCAATAAGAATGGCAAACGAGCACAACTTAAATGATAAGAGGCCATGGATTGACTATAGAGAATCAGATTACATAATATTCTGGGGTTGCAACGAGCTAGTTTCATCATATGGTAGAAGAAAAGTTACGTTCCTAAGAGAGGCTGTAAAAAGAGGTGCAAAAGTAGTAGTAATCGATACAAGATACTCTGATACTGCCGAAATTGCACAAGAGTGGATACCCATTAAACCTGGTACCGATGCAGCAATGGCTTTAGCTATGGCTTACGTAATAATCAAGAATGACTTGTACAACAAAGAGTTCGTTGAAAACTGGACTTATGGATTTGAAGATTTCAAGAAGAGAGTGCTTGGAGAAGATGATGGAGTTCCCAAGACTCCAGAATGGGCAGAGAAAATCTGTGGTGTACCTGCTAAAACGATTGAAAGAATAGCTCTAGAGTTTGCTACAGCCAAGCACCCAGCAATAGTTGTTTGGGCTGGTGTAGCACAATGTCCGCAAGGTTTCTACACAACCCAAGCAATTGAGGCCCTAAATGCACTGATGGGAACATTTGATGCACCTGGTGGTCCAAGCCTGCCATTTAAGAGGAAATTAAAGAAGCCATGGTCGGAGAAGGGAGCTCCTCCAGCTAAGAAACCACCTAAACCAAACAAATTCAAGATGTGGACTGGTTGGGCTCCAGGATTGTTTGCACAGGATGTTGAAAAAGGTGTCTTTGAAGCATTATTCTGCTACTTCGGAGACCCAGTACTTTCCTGGAGCAATGAGGATGCTGTAGTTGAGGCTCTCAAGAAGTTGAAGTTCATAATTACAATAGATGCATTCATGTCAAATATCGCTGTGCTCAGTGATGTGGTACTGCCAGAGTGCACATTCCTTGAGCAAGATGAAGTTAGATCTGACTGGTTATACGATGCGTTCATTAGCCTAAGACAAAAAGTCGTGGATCCAATGTACAACTCAAAACCAGGATGGTGGATATTTATACAGATTGCTGACAGGCTAGGATTTGGAGAATACTTCCCATGGAAAGATACAGTGGAACCTTACCTCAAGAACATGCTCAAAGATACTCCATGGAGCTGGGAGGAGTTAAAGAAGAAAGGATACATAATAACTGATAAGGCGGAATACTACAAGTACAAGAAGTGGGGCAGCCTGAATCCACCAGAGGGCTACACTTCATCTGGTAAGACAAAGACTGGAAAGTACAACTTTAAGAATCCAGTTGCTGAAGAGAAAGACATTGATCCATTACCAGCATACGTCCCAATTGAGAAAGAGAATCCAGACTTGGTTCCAGATGATGAGTACCCATTCATCATGCAGAACTTCAGAGTACTAGAGCACGAGCACAGTTCAACCTTCTTCAACATCAAATTACTGAAGTTATGTCCAAGCAACCCAGTATGGATTAACCCAATTGACGCTAAGAAGTTAGGTATTAACACTGGTGACAAGATAATAGTAGAGTCTCCATGGGGTAAAGTAGAGGCAAAGGCTTACGTTACATGGAGAATAATACCAGGAGTCGTAGGCGCTGCAGGAGGATTCGGCCACTGGAGAGGTCCAGAAGCTGATCCAAGATTCCCAGAAATCGGTGGATTCAATGTCAACAAACTAGCTAAGCCAAACCAAGTTGAAAACTACGGTGGTAACCCACTACTTAAGTACATTAAGGTTAGAATAAGAAAAGCTGAGTAATTTTAAATTTAATTATAATTTTTTATTTTTTATTTTATACTTCAAATATTTTCTATACGCTTTTATTATATCTACTCCTTTTATAAATGGTATACCATTTTCTTTACCGTAACTTTTTGCATCATTTTTCGATAGGGCTTCTCCAGTCTCGCCGTCCAACATTTCACATAAAGCCATAGCTGGTGTAATTCCAGCCATTTCGGCTAACGCTATGCTGAGTTCAGTATGTCCAACTCTTTCAGCCAAAAGATTATCTGCAGCTCTTAATATTGGAACGTGTCCAGGACTCATAAATTCTTCGAAAAAGTTCACTGATCCTCCGTTTAAAGCTTTTTCTACGATTTCTCCAATTTTTCTAATAGTCAATGCTCTATCTTTATCAGTAACTCCAGTATACGTACCTTTGTGATTTACCCAAAGTGAAAAGGATGTCTTTACATCGTATTTAGGTTTACTCATAACCAGTTTTTTAAAAGCAGGAATTTTAGTGCTCAGCTCATCAAAAATTTCTGTCATAAACGGTAAGCCCAACTTTTTTGCTGCCACTGGATGAATAGATACACATATTAATCCCCCAGCGTCTTTTCTCATCTTTAAAACAGATTTCGATGTCACATGTTTTGCTGGGTAAACTAAATCTGTTTCTCCTTCCCTAGTATCAAAATCATAAATCAGCACAGGCTTACCTTGTCTAAGGGCTTTAATTGCTTCTTCAATCATCCTCCTTTGCACCTTTTTCATGCATAAACTTCAACTTCAATTAAATCTCCATCCTTCAATCCAAATTTTTCCCTTAAATTAACTGGAGCTATTATTTCTATTACATCAGAGTGATGTGTTCTTTCAGGCAATATTATTGCGCAATCTAAGTTTTTCATTTTGCATTTAAATGCTTTAACTGATCCAAAGGTTCTATTTTCAGCTTTAAAGCCATTTATAATTATTCCTTCTTTCTTCTCCAATTCTAACTTTAGTAAAATTTGATCCTTTGAAAGTTTTAAATTCAGAGTCCCAGGATACGGGTCAAATCCCAGCTTTTCTATGAATTGTCTTCTATATCCATCCAGGGACATATAATATCTACCTTCTCCTATTCCTGATGATACTAATCCTTTTATTACTAATTTTCTTAAACTATTTCCTTCAAAAATCTTCTTGTAGTCTAAATATTCCCTATAAAGTAGCCCTTTTCCTTTTTCAGTAATCATCACGTACTGTCCATCTTTTGTAATTATTCTTTCTATTAATCCTTCCTCTTCAAGCTCTTTGAGTTTTCTAGCTGCAGTTTGATGGCTTTGATTTATCCTCTTGGCTAACTCCTTGGAGTTTAATTTAATTACTTTTCTAATAGCATCCATTAAAGCTAATTGTTTTAGTGCTTCTAGCATCCCAAAAATGAGTTATATATCAATTTTAAAAAACATTTTGCAAGGTAAAAATTATATTTAAAAATACGAAAATATAAATTGCAGATTATTAAAAAGTTTAGAACCTTATAAACAAGAAGTTTTCAAAATTAACTGTATTGAAATTACAATTTAGATTTCAAAATTAAACTAAACCAGCTCTTTGCAATATTAGTAAATGTTCAGTTTCAATCTTTTCTCCACGCTTAAACATTTCATAAATTTCCTTAGCTTTCCTCAGCAGCTCTTCTTTTTCTTTTTCTTCCTTAGCTTTCGCTTCTTTAACCTTTAAAACTTTTATAACCTTTTTTATATCTCTTATATTCTTTCTTATTCTGGTAATTTCAAAGTTTAATTTATTTATCTCTTTTTTACCTTCAATAAAGTTCTGATGAAGTTCATTTGCAATCTTTCTTTTTTCATTGGCTTCGTTAAACGTTTTAATCATTTCATTATGATAATGATCTGCTTCTTCAACATATTTTGCTAATTTTTGCTGTATTTCCTTAACTTCCTCTTTTAATTTTCTAATCTTACTGATTATTCTTCTGAATTCCTCATGTTGCTCTAATTCCTTTTTCCTTTCTTCAAGCTCTTTCTTCAGCCTAGATATTCTCTCAACTAGTAGTCTTTCCCTTTCAATACTCAAAATAGATGTCTGCTGTATGAACTCCAATCTTCTTATTTCTCTTTCTATTTCAACTAATGGTCTTCCACCTTTATCCAAGCTTTTTCTCAATTTATCTAATCTTTTGTATAAATTATCTATTTCCTCATGAAGTTTGTTTCTTTTTTGTTTTAATTCTTTTACTTTTTGATTTAACTCATCTCTTTTTTGTTTTAATTCCTTTGCCTTTTGGAATAGTTCTCTAACCTCTTTATTTAACTTATCTCTCTCTTCAGCAAATTTTTTAACATCTTTAGATAACTCGTCTCTTCTAGAGATAAACTCCCGAACTTTCCTTTCTAGTTCTTCTTTTCTAATCTCTAGTTCCTTTAACATGTACTCTCACAGCATATGGTTAACTCTAACAAGAGCTATTTTTTGCATTATAATATTGAAATTTAAAATTTTCTCTACTGATTATAAAAAATTGATTCTCTAATAAAAAGAATTTTTATTTATCACTTTATTTTCAAATTGAATATTTAATCTCTAGATCTTCAAATGGATCAATGTATGCTGGATCCTCGTCGAATGAGTATTTTACCGTTCTAAATCTACTTTTTAGCTCTATTACATCTTTTCTTATTTTATTCTCTGGTTTTTTATCTAACAGCGCGCTCCAAATGAGTTCTGCTATTTCCTCCATCTCGCTTTCTTTCATACCTAACCTAGTTACTTCTTGAACACCAATTCTAATTCCAGATGGATTTTTCGCGTCTTTTACATCATCCCAAGGCAGTAAGTTTTTATTTAAAATAATATTGACTTTCTCCAGCTTTCTTGCAACTTTATCTCCTCCTCCAAATTCTCTAACATCCACAGCCACCTGGTGACTTTCTGTAAAACCTAAATCTTCTCCTAATACTTTAAAACCTAATTCACAAAGTCGTTCTGCAAGTTTTTTTGCATTTTTCACCACCTGGGAAGCGTAATCTTTTCCAAATTTCCTCATTTCAAAGGCTGCGATTACATACGCAGCTAGTGTATGTAGATGATGATTGCTAACAACTCCTGGAAATACTGCATTGTCAATTTCCTTTGCAAACTTAGACTTGGACATAATTATTCCTCTTTGTGGTCCAAAGAATGTCTTATGCGTAGAAGATGGTATTACATCAGCTCCTTCTTTTATTGGATCTTGAAACTTGCCTCCAGCAATTAAACCTAGGACATGACTAGCATCATAGACAACCTTAGCATTAATTTCCATCGCTATTTCAGCAATTTCTTCACACGGATGAGGAAATAAGAATAAACTTCCTCCTAAAACCATAACTTTAGGTTTTTCCTTCAAGGCCAATTTCTTTGTTTTTTCAACATCGATATTCATTCTCTCTGAATCAAAAGGATAATAAATTACGTCTAATCCACATATACCGGCAGCAGAAAATTTATCATGGGATACATGACCTCCACATGGTATTGATAAAGATATTATTTTGTCTCCTGGATTTGTGAGTGCAAAAAATGCAGCTAAATTAGCAGTAAGTCCAGAAATAGGTTGTACATTTACATGTTCTGCTTTAAATATTTCTTTTGTTATTTTTATAGCAAGATCCTCGATTACATCTATGTATTGACATCCCTGATAATATCTCTCCCCGACTTTACCTTCGGCATATCTATGTCCAAAATCTCCCATTAAACAACGTCTCACAGTTAAACTTGTAATGTTCTCGCTAGCAATCAAAGGAATTGATTCTCTAAACAACTTGTGGTGATCTCTTACTGCTTTGAAAAATAAATCTAAATTCATGGATTTTTTTATTAAGCTAACATCAATATTAATGTTTTCTTAAAGGAGGATAATCTAAATAAAACATTTAATTAAGCCCTTATTAATTTAGCAATTAGTAAATAAAACATTTGTATTCTTTATGCTATCTAACAATGCATTTGGATGCAGAAAAATAAAACACGATAAAAATATTTTATTATAAAATTCATTGCTGCATAATAATCAAATTTTTTGCAAAAAAGTAACATGTTTAATTAAGCTTTGAAAAATAATCGTTAAAAAATTTTTAAAAGTAATGAAACTGCAAATGCTAGGTGAATATATTACTCAAATTCCAGGAATAGACGGTGAGATTAAAATAAAACCACAAGATTTCTATGTAGAGGAGATTATAGACTTATCAAAATTTAATAAGAACGGTAGCAATCTGATAATTAAGGTGAAAAAAATTAATTGGGATACTTTAAATTTTGCTAGAGTTTTATCGAAAATTCTAAGAATAAGCCAAAAAAGAATAGAATATGCTGGTACTAAAGATAAAAGATCTCTAAGTATTCAGTATTTTACCATAAGAAACATTAAGGATGATGAATTAGAAAGACTAAAAAGTATAAAACTAAAAGATGTAGAAATAGAGATTATAGGAAGAAGCTCAAAAAGCATAAAACTTGGTGAACTAATAGGAAATAAGTTTAAAATTAAACTATCAAATGCCTCAAATTTAGATGCAATCGATGCAATATATAATACCTTACTTAAAAAAGGTATACCAAACTATTTTGGCCTACAAAGGTTTGGTTTTAGATTGATTACACACGAAGTAGGTAAATTAATTTTGAAAAAAGAGTACTCTGAAGCTTTTTGGACATATGTAGCCAAACCTTCAGAAAATGAAAATCCTGAATTAAGAAAAATAAGAGAAGAGGTTTGGGATTCAAGAGATCCAAAACTTGGATTGAGGGAATTTCCAAAAGAACTAAGATATGAGAGATTTCTGCTCCAGAAACTTCGAGAAGGATATGATGAAGCAAAAGCTCTTTTACTCTTACCTAAAAATTTAAAAATGCTCTTTATACATGCTTATCAATCGTACATCTTCAATAAGTTATTATCTTTGAGAATTAAAGAATTTAAAAACCTAAAGATTGTAGAAAAAAGTGATTTCGTTGATTTCATCACTTTTAAAAATTCTTATCCAACTTTGGCTGATAATCCTACTGAGATTACTAGCATTAATATGAGAAGAGTTAAATTCTTAATTAACCAGAAACTTGCTTACTTAGCTTTACCTCTTCCTGGATATGAAGTACAGGGTAGTGGTTGGAGCTTCGATAAACTTAAAGATATGCTTGAAAACGATGGGATATCTTTTTCAAATTTTAAACATGAGTACAGTGAATTTTCATCAAAGGGTAGCTATAGAGTTGCGGATATGCCATTATGGGATTTTAAATATGAAGTCGTAGACAACAATTCAGTAATATTCTCATTCTTTATCCCAAAGGGTTGCTACGCCACTGTACTTTTAAGAGAATTTACAAAGAAAGATTTCTTTTAAAGTTACGGTTGAATAGAAAAGTTTTAATTCTACAAAGCTACAATTTTAATTTCTTTAGTGAAATACAGCAGTAATTAGTAGTAATATTTACAATTTAGCGTGTCAAAAATACTTTCACGCTTGTTTTTAGTTTCCAGTTTCGGTCCAGTAATTCTTTAATGTTTATTTTCTTTTTATACTTTTTCAGCGCATAAATTGCACTCGCAAAATAACCGCAGCGAAATAATCCCATTTTCTTTTCTAGTCTTCGTACACTTGGAGTTTTCTATGCAATTTTTAAAAATTAAGTGTTATATTTAAAATTTCAGCTTTTTTATAAAAGATGCATCAAAGCAAAGGTAGTTTACCGGTTACTTTGTCTATTTTTTTACTCAAATCTGGTCCTATTACTAAAGCTGTAATTGTACCAGGAGGCAATTCTGTTAATCCAGCATCTTGGACTAATTCCACATTTAAACCAATTTTTTCCGCCTCAGACTTTATTTTCAAAAGCTCTTCCAAATTTTTTACTTTTAGAACAATTTTTTTCTGACCTTCCTTTAACCATCTAGTTTTTATCTCCTCTTTAGCAGATAAATATCCCAAAATTGCAGCATGCGCGACTTGAACGGCTAGTTTTCCTTTTGACATATTCAGATCAGTTCTAACCACTATCACTTGTTTGTATTCGTCAGTTTGCATATTATATGAAAATTAATTTTTAATAATAAAAAATAAATTTAAAAAATAGCAAACTCAAAAACATTTACTAAAGTCTAACTCAAATTTAAATCTACAGAAAATCTATTTTTACTTCCTTATAAAGCTCTTCACGCTCGTATCTTCTTTCATCGGATCCAGTTACCATACTGGGAGTTTGTACACCAGCCATTATTGCTACTACTTTTACTATACCTTCTAACTCTTTGTCTATTCTAGCTCCCCAGATTACATTTGCACAACTGTCTATTTCAAAAGTTAAGTTCTCAACTATGTCCTGAGCTTCTTTTATGGTTAAATCAGGTCCTCCAGAAATGTGTATAAGTGCTCCTCTAGCTCCTCTATAGTCAACCTCAAGCAAAGGATGATTAAGACACTCGTAAACTACGTCCTTTGCTCTATTTTGTGATCTTGATTCACCAAACAGCATAACTGCTAAATCTCCGTACTTCATTACCGCTTTAACGTCAGCAAAGTCCAAATTAACTAGGGATGGTCTCGTAATTGTTTCTGAGATTCCTTTTATCGTTTCCGCTACTAACTGATCCATTACGCTAAACGCCTGTTCTATCGGTAAGTTTGGAACGTATTCTAAAAGTTTATTATTATCTAAAACTACAGCTGTGTCTACGTATTTCTTTAATTCTTCCAATCCGTTTTCAGCTTTAAAGATTCTAGCCTTTTCAAACTTAAATGGCATTTGAACAAAAGCAACTACAATTGCCCCAGCTTTTTTAGCGATTTCTGCAATAACCGGACTTGCTCCAGTTCCAGTGCCTCCTCCAAGTCCAGCGCATAAGAAAACTAAATCTGCATCCCCTATTAATGCCTCTAGTTCATTTCTAGACATCTCCGCAGCTTTTCTTCCAATTTCTGGATATCCTCCAGCACCTAAACCTTTAGTTAAACTTTTTCCAATAAGTAACTTTTTATCAGCTCTAACCATTCTTAAATGCTGTTGATCTGTATTTACCGCAATTGTTGTCACACCATCTATGCCTATTCTCTCCAATCTATCTACAGTATTGTTACCAGCTCCTCCACATCCAATGACTATTATCCTAGGCGAACCAAACTCTTCCGTTTCAAAATCTACATTTGTTTGAATTTCACTCTCCTTATAAAACTCCTGAGCCTTACTAATTAAAGATTTCATCACAAACCTCCTACATATAAGATTTTAACTTACTAGCACGCTCTAAAACTTCCGATTTTTCAGATATCAACTTTCTTATTGCATCTCTAATTGCTTCACTGATGGATGCATACTCTCCAATATTAACCAACATTTCTAAGAACTCATATTGCTGTTCAGTCAATCTAATCGAAATTTTTCTCACTTCAAAAACCTCCACAGGAAACAAAGGTTGTCTGTTTGACACACTTTGCACATTTTTTAGACTTTCGATGTATTGCTTTTGGGTGACTTTTGTCGGACAAGTCAAAAGTCTCAAATAGTATATATAAACATTTTGTTCATTCTGTTAATTATTTTTTTAAAATAACAATAAATCTAGCAAAATCTTTAGATTATCTAGCTCAATTCCTAAAAAAATAGGAGTTATTTTGAATTTTATTTGAATACCAACTTCTAAATTTTTTTATATGCATTTTAATATAAATTCTTTTTTAACTAATCACTCAAAGATTTTAAGCTTCTTCTAAAGAAGTCCTCAACATTTTGCTTTTTTATGGAATCAACCTATGTCTATCTCTCGGAAACAGTGCAGCCTCTCTTATATTTCTTAGGTTCAATAATGCCATTAGAAATCTTTCTAAACCCAAACCCCAACCAGCATGTGGTGGCATTCCATACTTAAACGCTTCAAGATAAAAACCAAAACTTTCTGGATCCAAATCGCACTCTTTTATACGTGTTACTAATAAATCATAATCATGAATTCTTTGTGCACCACTTGCAATTTCAATATGGCCTTTCATTAAATCGAAACTTTTGCAAATCTCACCATTATCGGGATATGGCATAACATAAAATGGTTTAGACTTTGTAGGCCAGTCAACTATAAAGTAATACGTATCTATTTCTTGACCTAATAATTTTAACGCTGGTGTAGACAAATCCTCACCCCAGGGTATTTCTTCTCCTTTTCTTTTTACTATTTCTAACACTTCTGTGTATGTTAGTCTCTCAAATGGTTTTTCTGGAACAGAAAGCTCAACACCCAAAATTTCTAGAAATTTAGAGCAGTTTTCAAGTACATCCTCATGTACTTTTACTACTAAGCCTTCCAAAACTTTCATAACATCGTTGTGGTCTGCAAAACTCATTTCTATATCAATGGATGTCACTTCATTCAAATGTCTTGTAGTGTTATGTTCCTCAGCCCTAAATATTGGACCTATTTCAAAAACTTTATCGAAACCCGCTGCCATCAACACTTGCTTATACAGCTGAGGGCTCTGATTTAAAAACGCTTCCTTTTCAAAATAGCTAATTGGAAAAAGTTCCGTTCCTCCTTCTGTTGCAGTAGACACAATTTTTGGAGTATTAACTTCGATGAAACCTTCTTTTACCAAAAATTCTCTGACACTTTGTAACACTTGGTGTCTTATTCTGAATATTGCGTGAATTTTTGGTTTTCTCAAATCTAAAAATCTGTGATTTAAGCGTGTATCTAATTCTGCTGGAACTTTTTCAGTAACATCTAGTGGCAAAGGTGTTTCAGCCTCACTTATAATATCTATAAACTCTGGAACTACTTCATATCCTCCTGGAGCTTTTTTCTCTTCTTTAACTTTACCTATAACTTTTATCACACTTTCTCTTTTCAATTCTTTAGCTTTTTTGAAAGTTAAAGGATCTACTGCTTTTCTAGACAAGGTTACCTGTACTATACCCTCTCTATCCCTTAATAAAATAAAGATTAAACCTCCTAGATCCCTTATTTCATGCACCCATCCATAAATTTCTACTCTGTTACCAATTTCGTTTTTTAACTCAGAAGTGTATTTTCTTGTCACTTAAATCTCTCCTCCACAGATTTTGCATGATAAGGTAATCCTTCAGCTAGAGCTAATCTAATAATTATATCTTTTATTCTTTTTAAACCATCCTTTGTTAACTTCTGATACGTGTATGATTTTAAAAAAGTTTCAGCAGACAAACCAGAGTAATACTTTGCATAACCCATAGTTGGTAGTATATGATTTGTTCCAACCGCGTAATCCCCTGCAGCTACAGGACTATATTCCCCCAGAAAAACACTACCAGCATTTTTTATGGAATCAAGATACTTCTCTGGTTCACTTAAAAACAAGCTTAAATGCTCAGGAGCAAACTCGTTTGCTATTTTTATTGCCTCTTCTATATCATTTACAACTGAAATCACAAAATTTTCTTTTTTTCCAATCAGTTTGCTCACTTCACTTTCAATTTTTTCTGCTAGATTTATTGATGTTGTTAATACTACTGCAATCGACATCGGATCGTGTTCCAGTTGCGCTATGGCATCTAAGGCTATAAACCTTGCATTAGCATTTTCATCAGCAATTATCATGATCTCCGATGGTCCTGCAGGCATGTCTATTGGTACATCCTTTTGTACCAAAATTTTGGCAACAGTAACATATATATTTCCAGGACCTGCAATTTTATCAACTTTCTTGACTGACTCAGTTCCATAAGCCATTGCAGCTATTGCTTGTGCTCCTCCAACCGAGTATATTTCATTTATTCCAGCGATGTCGCATGCTACTAGAGTTAGTGGCTTTACTTTTCCGTTTTTATCTGGAGGTGTACAGGCTACTATTTCCTTAACACCAGCCACTTTTGCAGCAACTCCTGCCATAAGAGCGGTTGAAGGATAACTCGCTCTACCACCAGGTATGTACAAACCCACTATATCATATGGTACATACTTTTTTCCTAAGATTGCTTCTCCGAAATCAATTTTCATGTCTCTTTCAACCAATGTCACAGTATGAAATCTTTCTATATTCTCTCTGGCTGATTCCAAAGAATCTATTGTTTCATCATCTACTTTTTCATAGGCTTTGTCTATTTCTTCGTCTTCTACTTTTATTTTATTTATTTTAACTCCATCAAATTTCTCAGTAAACTCTATAAGTGCTTTATCTCCGTAGTTTTTCACTTTTTCTATTATTTCTTTAACTATATCAAAATATTTGTCAAATTCTAATTTCCTTCTGAGTTTTATTACTTCATCTGGTTTTATAATCAACTACATCAACTCCTCAGCTTTTTTGGATAAATAAACATGTATGGCTTCAATTGCTTTTCTTAAGCATTTTTTATTATCAAATCTCTCTACAATTTTCTCCAATTCACTTTTGCTCATTTCTCTCATTTCATTTGCCATTTTTATCATATTGGGTATAGCTCTAACAATGTTATCAACAATTGTAATGTCAGCCATTAATGCTGTTCTCGATAGTGGATTCAAATCTATAGCTATAACCTTTTTCCCGTGTTTTCTTAAGATTTCGCATCTATCTCCATCCTCTAAAGGTACTAGTACAACATCGGCTATGTAGATTCCCCTTCGATCTACAATTCTTCTAAAATGTTCTAAACCTTCCAATTCAGCGTCACCGGCCGACAAAATTTCTGCACCATATTTTTCCAAGTATTCTCTTATTTTAACTACTCTTTCCTTGCTCCAGTGAAACAAGTTTATTTCTAAGGGAGCATTTAAGATTTTAGATAACTCAGATATCTCTTTTCCAACCAGCACTGCTGTGTTTCCATTAACCGATATTACTGGACGTTTCGCTAGTAAAAGTAAGGCTACTGCAGCTCTTTCAGCTTCTAAGGCATATTCATGCGTTCTTTCACCAATAATGTAATCAAAAGTTTCTCCCCTTCCATGAGCAATTAATCCCTGTGGAGCAACTATACCTTCTTTCATACCTTCAACTATCTTTTCACGAAGAACTAAGCTGTGATACCTAGGATGAGACTTGGGTATTTCCATAATTAAAACTACTTTGTCTTAATAAATAAACTTGAATCCCGATATTTCCAATCAAATTTTTAAAATATTATTATAAATTATTTAGTAACGTAAATATTTTAAATTGTATATATATCATTTAATTTTTTAATTTCCATGCTCAAAAAGTTTAAACATGATTTTTAAAAGATTTCAATTGTTAAAATGATTGACATTAAGAAATTCGTAGAGAATAGTATAAAAGAGATTAGAAACAGAGTAAAAAACGGAAAAGCCATAATAGCCTTATCTGGAGGAGTAGATAGCTCTGTATGTACTGTTTTGGCATATAAAGCCATTGGAGATAGATTAACGCCAGTCTTTGTCGACACAGGTTTATTAAGAGCTGGAGAGCCAGAAAGAATAAAAAATACCTTTAAGGATATGAATTTGACTTTCATAGATGCAAAAGATGAGTTTTTTAAAGCTCTTAAAGGTGTAATCGACCCAGAAAAGAAAAGGAAAATTATAGGAGAATTATTTGTTAGAATTTTTGAGAAAATTGCCGAAGAAGTGAATGCAGAATATTTAATACAGGGTACGATATATCCTGACATAATAGAGAGTGTTGGCGGAATAAAAAGTCACCATAATGTGGGCGGTTTTCCTTTAACTTACAAGTTCAAGGATGTAATAGAGCCACTAAGAGATCTCTATAAGGATGAAGTAAGAGCAGTAGCTAGATATCTAGGTCTACCCAAGGACATATGTGAGAGAGAACCTTTTCCAGGACCTGGTCTTGCTGTACGAATTGTCGGTGAAGTTACACCGGAAAAAGTTGAAATTGTTAGAAAAGCCGACAAAATAGTGGAAGAGGAACTGAAAGATTACAAAAAATGGCAAGCATTTGCAGTTTTAATTGGCAAATCAACTGGAGTTAAAGGAGATATAAGAGTTTACGGTTACACAATTGCTATAAGGGCTGTAAACTCAAGAGATGGTATGACTGCCGATCCGCTTGAAATAGAGTATTCAAAGTTGAGAAAAATAGCTTTAAGAATTACAAATGAGATTCCAGAAGTGGTGAGAGTTGTTTATGATATTACTCCAAAACCTCCTGCAACAATAGAATTTGAGTGAAGTTCAAGTTTACTCCTAAACTTTGGATTTTACTCTACTTTCAACTTTTGCTAAAGGGTTTTAGATTAAACTCTCAAACAATTCAATGTCTCTCTTGAAATTTTTAGGTGATTACAGTGAAAAAGAAGGGTAGCAGAGTTGAAAGGGAACTAGTTGAATTATTTTGGTCAAACGGTTTTGCTGCACTTAGAACTCCTGGAAGCGGTGTATCCACTTACCCTTGCCCTGATGTTATTGCAAGCAACGGTAAAAAAACTCTTGCATTAGAAGTTAAGTATAAGGCAAATTTACCGATTTACATCCAAACCCAACGGATAAACGATCTCCTAACATTCTCAAAAATATTTGGTGCTACACCGCTTATCGCGGTAAAGCTACCGAGAAAGGATTGGAAGTTTATTAAAATAGATGACTTAAAAAGAACAAAAAATGGGTATAAAGTAGATTCTGATGTTTTAAATACTTCTGCGGATTTTGATGAAATAGTTGGTAAATCCATTCAAAAAAGGTTAAATGTTTAAAATTTTTTAAAATTAAGGTTATTGTTCATAGAGCGTTTATACTTTAGATTTACTGAAAGGTAATTCATTTCTGTTTCAAAAACACCATTATTTTTATTGCAATTCTTACTATAAAATACTATTAATAAAATTACTGTAAATAGTATAACCGTCGTTAATTAATTAACAAAAGACTAAATTAAATAGAATTAAGAACATAAAAATCTTCAAAAGGTGCCCAAGTATGGGTGCAGATATAGGTCCAATTCTTGAAAAAGAAGAAGTTGAAATAGAATATTTCGGTGGTAATAAAATTGCAATTGATGCTCTTAATATGCTCTATCAGTTCCTAGCAACAATAAGACAACCTGACGGGACACCTCTCAAGGACTCAAAAGGTAGAATTACTTCTCATCTCTCTGGACTATTATACAGATTATCAAACATGATTGAAGTTGGTATTAGACCGGTATTAGTGTTTGACGGAGAGCCACCGGAGTTCAAAAAACAAGAACTTGAAGAAAGAAAAGCAAGAAGAGAAGAAATGGAAATGAAATGGTTAGCAGCATTGGAAAGAGGTGAGACTTATGCTAAAAAATATGCTCAAGCAGCTGTTAAGGTTGATGAGTACATCCTAGAAAGTGCCAAATCTTTACTAGATGCTTTAGGAGTTCCTTTTGTTCAAGCTCCTTCAGAGGGTGAAGCTCAAGCAGCTTACATGGTTATTAAAGGCGATGTTGATTACACTGGTAGCCAAGATTACGATTCCCTACTATTTGGTAGCCCAAAGTTAGCAAGAAACTTAGCAATTACTGGTAAAAGAAAATTACCCGGGAAGAATGTTTACGTTGATATAAAACCAGAAGTTATAGATTTGAATAAAAACTTAAAAAAACTAGGTATCACAAGAGAGCAACTTGTAGACATTGCCCTTCTTATTGGAACCGATTATAACGAGGGTGTAAAAGGAATTGGGATTAAAAAAGCTTACAAATACATAAAAACATATGGAGATATCTTTAAAACTCTAAGAGTTTTAAGGGTGAACCAAGAAGGAATTGAAGAAATCAGAAATTTCTTTTTAAACCCACCAGTCACCGATGATTATAAAATTAAATTTAAAGAACCAGATAGAGATAAAGTTATAGAATTATTATGCGAAGAGCACGATTTCAGCAAGGAAAGAGTTGAAAAAGCCTTAGAAAAAATAGAAGAAGGTCTAGGTGGTAGTCAAGCTACGCTAGAGAGATGGTTTAGCTAGATAAGGGAGTTGAGAAATCCTTGAAAAAGCATGAGGCTCCCGTTGATGTAAAAATATACGTAATTACAGTTTCAAGCTCTAGATATAAAAAATATGGTGATCTCTCACTAAATTCAAGCAATTTGAGTAAAATAAACGATATTGATGATGAATCTGGCAAAATACTGATCAGTGAATTACAAAAAGATTTTAATGTCATTGGCTACAGTTTGGTTCCAGACGATGAAATAAAAATACTGGCTTGCACTTTCCAAGCTTTAGAGAAGGCTAATACAATTATAATTTGCGGAGGCACTGGTTTAAATCCAAAAGATGTTACTGTTGAAGCTATAAAAAAGATAATCGATAAGGAAATTGTTGGGTTTGGAGAAATACTAAGAGTTATCAGCTATAAAGAAATTGGAGACGCTGCGATTTTAACTAGAGCTTTTGCTGGAATTTACAAAGGAAGAGCGATTTTTTGTATACCAGGCTCTCCTAATGCCGTAAGAACCAGTTTAAACATTATTAGAAATAATTTAAGACATATACTGTCTCACGCACAGGGATTAGTTTAAGATTTAAAGATTTAACTATAAGAAACTTTTCGCTTTGCTTTATCCAGTTTTTCTAGCTAAGATTTATTTTACTACTTCTATCAAGGATAAAAGCTAAATTACGTTTGTATTTCTATTCCTTTGGGAAGATTACCTACTTCACAAGTGCTTTTTAGGTTTTGTTAGATCTCTTAGAGTATTCCTGACTCAAAATTGAAGTTTGCAAACAATAATTTTTACAATTCCTTTCTTAAATCAATTACTCTCTTAGCTTTAAGTTTGAACCTTTCTAAAGTTCCTTTTTCAACTAATTCCACATTTGTTCTTAGCCCCAGATGTGTATATAACTCTTTTTTTACTTTTTCTTGTAGATTCTTAAGATCTTGGACTTCACCTTTGAAAACTTCATCTTTTACTTCAACTTTTACTGTAATTTCATCCAGTGCCCCTTCTCTAGTTATTAATACCTGGAAATTATCTCCAACTTCTGGTATTTGCATCAAAACATGCTCTATTTGACTTGGGAACACGTTTACTCCCCTTACTATAATCATGTCATCAGTTCTACCTAATATTCGATGAATTCTTGGATGTGTTCTTCCGCAAGCGCATTTTTCATTGTCATAAATGTATGTAATATCTCCTGTTCTATATCTAATCAAAGGTAAAGCTTCTTTAGTTAAGGGGGTTAGAACTAGTTCTCCTTTTTCTCCTTCGCTGAGACTTTCTCCAGTATTGGGATCAATAATTTCTATAAAATAGTGATCTGCCCAAATATGTAATCCATCCTGTTCTTCACATTCAAATGCAACACCTGGTCCATTCATTTCACTAAGACCGTATGAGTCGTAGGCCTTTATGTTAAATATATTTTCTAGTTTCTTCCTTGTACTTTCACTCCAAGGTTCCGCTCCGAAGCACCCAATTCTGAGTGAAAAATCCTGGGGGTCTATTCCCATTTTTTCCGCAACTTCTTTTATATATAAACCATAGCTTGGTGTGGCGTGAATTACAGTAGTTCCAAAGTCTAGCATATATCTTATTTGTCTTTCCGTGTTCCCAGTGCCAGCAGGAATTACCATACAACCTATCCTTTCTGCAGCATAATGAAAGCCCAATCCTCCAGTAAAGTACGCATAACTTACCATATTTTGAAATACATCATGTTCTCTAACTCCCACCATGTACAAACATCTTGCTACCATATTTATCCAATTTTCAAGATCGTTTGATGTATAACCTACAACTTTTGGTTTTCCTGAAGTACCACTTGACGTGTGCAGTCTAACAATCTTCTCTCGCGGTACTGCAAATAATCCAAATGGATAATTTTCCCTTAAGTCTTCTTTAGTTGTAAATGGTAATTTTGATACATCTTCTGGTTTTTTTATGTCATCAGGTTTCAATCCTAGCTTCTTAAACTTTCTTCTGTAAAAAGGCACATTCTCGTAAGCATGTTTAATTACCCATCTTAGCCTTTTAAATTGCAACTCCTTTAGCTCATTAATTGGCATTATTTCCTCCTTTTCCCAGTAGTATTCATTATAGGGATGCATACTTCATCACCAAGGGGATAAGGGTATGTTAGTTAGATACAAAGTGTCAAGAATTATTTAAAAAAATTGCTTAACATTTAAACCTTAAATAAATAAATTTAAAAATTAAAATAAATTAAAATAAATTTTCATTAAAAATAATAAATTTTACAATTTTACTATAACCAACAAAAATAAAAATACAACGGACCCGGCGGGATTTGAACCCGCGATCTGCAGCTTAGGAGGCTGCCGCCCTATCCTGGCTAGGCCACGGGTCCAAATAATTTTTTAACTTAACTAAAACTACATATAACCCAAATCTCTCAATCTTTTCATTATTTCCTCTTTATCCTGATATCTTCCAGCTCTTTCGGGTATTTGGTCAAAATCTTGCTCCCAAGCAGGTTTGTCACTCAGTTTTTTAGTGGTGCTTTTTGCACCCAAGCTTCTATACCCTTCACTATACAATTTATTGACGGGGATATTATATCTTTTGATCGCAGTCCAGACATCTTTTTCGGTAAAATGCAAAATTGGGTGTATTCTTATGTGATCTGGATCTTTTCTTGGTGAGAAAAAAGTTTCTTCACTTCTAGCTTCTTGTTCATCCCACCTTATTGCAACAAATACTCCTTCTATGTTGTTCTTTTCGATATATTCTTTCAATGGCACGGTTTTCATCAAGTGACAACCTATTAATGACTCTGGTTCAAATACAAACTCTTCTCCTTTAAATCCTATCTTTTTTAGTTCATTTCTGTTTCTTTCATTAAGTTTAGATACTTTTACTACATCACCTACTTTTCTTACTTGCTTTAGAACATCTTCATTTTTTATTTCTACTAAATCTAGGTTCCAACTTTCTTTAACTTGATTTATGAACTCTAAAATCTCCTCAAAGATGTCTCCTTCATTAATAAAGATTACCTTTGGTATCTTGTAGTTGTTCTCCAAACAAAAGTTTCTAACTAACCATAACATCAAGGTAGAATCTTTTCCTCCAGTCCATGTTAAAATTAGCTTTTTATAACTCTCAAAAGCTTTGTTAATTATTTTTCTTGACCATTCAATTTTCTCATCTAGATTTAGCCGAATTAATTCCTCTTTGTTGATTTTATTAATTTCTGGAAGGTTCTTAAGCATTTTCATCAACCTAAGAACTTATTCTTTATACAATAAAAAACATCTTCTGGCTTTTTTATTTCACAATTCACATTACGAGTTATTACAATTGCCTCAGGGCTATGATCTCCCTTTATTTCTCCTCTTGGTGTTTTTCTAGGCAAAGTTCTAATCGGAGCCTTATCGTAATCGCAAAATCCATGATCAGAGATTACTATTATTTCCTCATCAAATTTTACTATTTTACCTATTGCTTCATCGATCAGTGCATAGTAATCAACCAAAATTTCTTCTCCCCAGTGAAGATGGGATAACCTATCTAATGCTGTATAAACTACTATAAATAGTTCAGGTTTATCATTTTTCAATATTTCTAAACTTTTTTCTGTAACTTTCTTTATTTCTTCAATCAATTCACTTTCCTCAATAGGTAAACCAAATGCTACAGGTTCAAATTCAACATTAAAATTATAAGGTGGTACAACAAACGGTACGTTAAGTGCTTTAACAGATATTCCATTCTTATCTAAAAGATCCCAAATAAATTCTACATTTATGTCTTCTCTTGTTATAATTTTACCATCTTTTACGAATTCATAGTGCTTGTGTACATCAGGAGGAACTCCTGAAAACATTGAACACCATATAGCTGGAGATATCGGTTTGTACTCAAGATAAATTGTTCCAGCTTTTCCTTGATTAATTAATTCCCTGAAATTTCTTAGTTTATTTAAATTCGGTTTTATAACATTCCAACTTGCTCCATCAACACCTATTACTATCATTCTTGATCCTTTAGTCAATCTATATATCCCAAAGCTCTTAGTCTTTCTTTAATTTTTCTTTCCTCTTCTTCACTTAGTTCAAACTCTTCTTCAGACTCTTTCTCCAATTCTTTCAAAAGTTCTTCTAATACAAAAGTTACATATTTATCCACCGAGTCAAATCCCGTTTCTTTAGCTCTCTTTTCTATTTTACCATACAATTCCGCCGGAATTTCTACTTTTTTTGTTTCCATATTTCCAACTCCTGCTACTATAGTTTTAATTAAAATTTTTTACTTTTTCAAATATTTAGGTACCTCGCGTTCGTAGGGTGGGTAAATAATTCCTTTTTCAGTTATAATAGCTGTAACATATTTTAATGGCGTTGGATCAAATGCTGGATTGTAAACTTTTACGTTTTCAGGAGCTATTCTCGATTTTTTACATTTTATGTTGCAGTATATTAGCTCCTCTGGGTCTCTTTCCTCAATTGTAACTTCATTCATTGTCTTTTCCCAGTCAAAAGTTGTTATTGGCGCCGCTACATAGAATGGAATTTCATGTTCTTTTGCTAAAACTGCAACCGTATACGTTCCTATTTTGTTAAAAACAGCATCTTTAACTATTCTGTCCGCTCCAACTATCACTTTATTTACCAAACCTTTTTGCATAACGATTCCTGCCATGGAGTCGGTTATCAAAGTTACATCAATTCCATCGTTCATGAGTTCCCACGTAGTTAACCTAGATCCTTGATTTAATGGTCTAGTTTCACATGCAAAAACTCTTATATTTTTACCCTCCTCTAAAACAGCAGTTCTTATAATGCCCAGTGCTGTTCCCCAGTAAACTGTAGCTAAACTTCCAGTATTACAATAGGTTAATACAGAGTCTCCATCCTCTAGCAATTTAGCACCAAATTTGCCCATTTTTTTATTTCTTTCTATATCTTCATCTGCAATTTTTTCAGCCTCTTTTAATGCTAGTTCTTTCATTTCATTAATTGTTGATGCTTCCATTACTCTTTTTAAAACCCTATCTATTCCATAAAATAAATTCACTGCTGTAGGTCTCGTTGATGACAAATAATCTGCCATTTTCTTAACAAATTCTTTTAACTCACTGATATCAGTTATATTTTTTCTACAACCCTCATATACAGCTAAAGACACTCCATACCCGCCAGCTGCCTCCAAAGCTGGGGCTCCTCTTATCGATAATCTCTTTATTGCATTGGCTAACTCTTCCACTGTTTTACACGTAATTATTTCAAACTTGTCTGGAAGTTGTGTCTGATCTATTAATTTTACTGAATCCTCTTCCCAAAATATCGTTCTTATTTCTTTTTTCATTAACATCACCTTTAGTTAAAATATGTAAGTCTCAGCGTGACCTTATGTAAAAAATAATTTCATAAGAATTTTTTCTTTTTAATTAAAATTTAACTAATGTTACCTGTAAATTCTCCTTCCTAATTCATTTAACTTGTCTTCCAGTATTTTTAAGTAATTACTCAAATGTTCTTCTATTCTTTTTTCAAAAGATCCCATGTTAACAAATACTAGCCTTCTAGTATTTTCCAGTTCAGTTTTAAGTTCATTGATTCTTAAATGCATTGTATATAGCAATAAACCCAAAGATAGAACTAGTAAAAAACAGAAAAAAAGTAATCTATAGTTGTGATATTTATAGGTTGAAAACAGTTCGTAAACTATCATCACGATTGATACAATCATTAAAATAAAAAATGTTAATTCCCTTAATGGCACATTACCACCTAAAAAATAAATAGAATTACGTTTTTTGTACTCCAAATGATTTTAAAACAATTTCTGGATTTAAAGTTCCATAGCTGTATGTTTTTCCTGTACTAAGGTCATTAACAACCAGTTTCGCTGGCGAAAAAATACATGGATCTATTTTATAGAAATCATAGTTTGATTCTCTGAGAATATCATAAAAACTTTTACCATACTCCTTTTGCGATGAAAACACAACTTTACTGAATATATCAGAGTGTTCCTTAACACTTAGGATTACTTTTCCATAGTATAGTATGCTGTCATTAACAGCTCCCATAGCCTTCTGTTCGTCTTCCATAACTGGCGCTATTGGTGCTGATCCCAAAGCACTCACAATTTTGCTAACATCATATCCAAGTTTGTAAAGTTTACTTACTGCAATCTCAACAACTCTGCCAGCAACTTGGACACTACCTACTATTGACTTCGTAGAGGTTACTACTGCATACATTTCATTCGTTCTCACGCCGCAACTTCTAGCAATATAATCCATTACTTTTTCGTCAGGCAATCTACTGGCTTCGAGTGCTATTACCGCATACTCTGTATCATCCTCGTAATCCAACATTTCATAAATACCTTCAGGTTCCAAGGCCAATGCTCTAGCTGGCCCACTTCCAATTGCTCGATAATCATCAACTTCGATTTTCCAAGCAGCCATTTGACTGCCTAAACAAGCTAATGCTGGTAAATCTGTATATACTCTTATAAATGCTGTTGGTACATCATTTATATCATCAACGTACATATCTATAGTTCCCAATCCACCCATAGATATTTGTGTAAACATTATTCCAGCTTCATACCCTCCTAAAGCTTCAACTCCACAATCAATTACAGTAGCTTTGTTTCTCAACTTTTTTACCTTGATATTTAGTTCATCTTGGTAATCTATCATGTCATCAACTATTTCCATTGCTAATTCGTTTAGACTTATCATTAATTTCCAAATTTACATATCTAATTAAAAGTTTTTCCAATTTTTATTGTTTAAGATTTATTAAAAAAGAAATCATATAACCGATTTCAACTGCATGTATTTTTGCTTTTTCACAATTTTTCCAAATTTTTTAATTCATAAATCTAGGTTTTTTACTCCATAAAAACTGGGTCTAAGTATTTTTAAACACTTTCCAACAGATATTGGATTCTTTAGTAATTTTTCTAGATATTCCTTTGCACATTTACAAGCTTCAATTAATTCAAGACCTTCTGCTAAATTACAAGTCAGCGATGAACTATAAATACATCCTGTACCGTGTAATTCACCTTTTACCAATATTTTTCCTTGCAGCACAATTTTTCTATTTTTTCTTGCATCGTAAATAACATCAGATCCATTTAAATGTCCTCCAGTAATTACTACGGAACATCCATAGTTTTTTGCGATTATTTCACTTGCTTCAATCGCATCTTCTACATTTTTCACGTTTATTCCAGAAATAAGACTGGCTTCCTGAATATTAGGCGTTATGACAGTGCATTCACTAATTAGAGTTTCATAAATTTCCTTTTTACTCATTTTAAAACCCGTTGTTGATTCAAACACTGGATCCAAAACTTTAGGAGCATCAAGGTCTTTGATTTTCCTTCTTATAACCTCGGCACATTCCTTAGTTACAATCAATCCTATCTTTACACCAGCAATATTTAAGTCATCAAAAACAGCTGAAAGAGTTCTTTCCAAAATTCCAGCTGGTATAGGGCTTAATCCATATATTTTACACGTATTTTGAAACGTTACTGCAGTTATAATTGACGCGGAATGATATCCATGAGCTTCTATAGTTTTAATATCTGCATGTATCCCAGCTCCACCTGAGGGATCCAGTCCTGCTATCGCAAGAATAGTTTTCATGATCTCTCCTCAAACGCGTTCAGCTTTTCTCTAATTTATTTAATGCCATCAAACAAGCTCCCTTTGCTGATGCTAATTCATCTTTAAGTATTTCAATTCTAGGATTGAAGCCTTTCATTAAGTACTTTTTTATACCAGCTTCTAATTTTTCCTTTTTTAAATTTGCACCAATTCTTCCTCCAAAAATTACTGCTTCTGGATCTAGTAACATTATTGCATTCGCTACAGCCATGCAAAATATATAAAATTCTCCTAATTCATAGATTTTCCCAGTTTTTACTAAGTCCTTAACATTTCCCAATTTACTTAAACTCCATCCGCCAAAATAACATTCAAGGTGATTTATCCCTCCACAAACACACTTATTTTCTGTATTGTTAATCTTTATCGTCCAGTGCCCGATTTCCCCAGCTATACCTGATCCTCTATATATCTTTCCATCTATTATTATTCCACTTCCTATTCCAGTACCCACAGTAATTCCAATTATGTTTCTAAAGCCAAATATAAAGCTTGCATAAAGAGCAAAGCAATTTGCATCATTTTCAGGTATAACTGGTTTACCGCAAATTTTATTTGGGATTGCTGGAATTTCTGGTAGATTAGGTGCGTGTATAAATTTACCATCCTTTATCCATACAGCTATACTTAATCCTACTGCATCTGCATTGTAGTTTAAAATCAAGTTTTTAATTAATTCATTTAATTTTGAAAAATGATCTCTAGTTGAGTACGTTGAAATCTTCTGAAAACTTTTATCCTTAAACAATACTATATCTATATTTGTTCCACCTACATCAATTCCAAGAATTTTCATTATTCCTTTAACAATTCTAAAACTGGTTTTCTCTCAAATCTGCTCATTATTAACCTAGTTCTACCTTTACCTTTTCTATCAAACATGACATCAATTAGTCTTATTCCCTCCAGTCTTTCGATCATCTCGTAAAACTTCGTGTAACCTATTTTAATTTTCTCTGTTAGCTTTTTGTAAAGGTCTCCGCTACTGATCTTACCTTCTTCATAAACTATTTTCAGCAACATTTTCTCCTCTGGGCTTAAAACGGACATCGTTTTTTGAATAAAAACCTTTTTTCCGACATCGCATACATTTTCTACATCTTTGACTTCTATCTTTCTACTAGCCCTTCTTTCAGCTTCAAGTCCTGCCATTTTCATTAAGAAAAGCCCATATCTCAAATCTTTAGCATTATAAGTTAATTCAACTATCCTTTCCAAGGCTTCTTCTGTTAACACATTTGGATAAAATCCTAACTTTGCTCTTGACAGTAATATATCATGTATCTCATTTTTATCGTATGGTGGAAAATATACCTCATCTGGATGAAAAATCGCTCCGACATTTTCATCTAATTTCATTGAAAATTTTACATCAGTTGTTATACCAATGATTCCAATCTTTACTTCCTCTCCTTCCTCGTGAGCTTTAAGAAGAGAGTGTAAAATTTCATTCATTAGTTCATCGTTAGATAAATAATTTAAATCATCCAAAGCCACGACTAGTGCTTTCCTTTCCTCAGATATCTTCTTTATAATACTGTTGTATATCTTGAAAAAAGGTAAACCGTGTGGTGGTGGTGCAAATCCTTTTACGGTTTCAAATATCTTTAAAAACACTTGATGTTTTGTTCCTGCAATTTGACAATTAACGTAGACAGGTACTATACTTTCCTCGCATTCTTTTTTAATTTCCTCAAATATTTTCTTAACTGCTGTAGTTTTCCCCGTGGATGGCGGTCCTAGACACATTGTATTTACAGGAGCTGAGCCAAATAACGCTGGTTTTATATTTGTTAGAATTCTTTGAAGTTGTTTATCTCTGTGTAGGAACTCTTCTGGTATGTAATCAAAGTCAAAAACTTCAGGATTCCTAAATAAAGTCTCATCCCAACTAAGGTATTTCACGAGCAAACAACCCCTGTTTCCTTGAAATTCCTTAGATGGTATTCTATTTTTCTAAATATTTAAATTTTACAATTTTTAAATATATTTTATAAAATTATTAATATTATAAAGATACGTTTTTATTTTTTAACAGTTTATACAACTGCTTGCTAACTAATGTTAACCAACAGAGGATATTTCAAAAAATACAATTTTTTGATTTTAATAAACCGTGTGACTTGGCCCGTCCTAAAGGGCGGAGCTTCATGAGGGGTTTGGCCGTTCCTTAACGAAGTGAGCCTTATTCTCCTTGGCGGGGTTGCACCGCCACTATTCCCTATCCTTACGGATTCGGAGGCTACCTTCTGCAGCAAGTTAACGTTAGAACATTTAAAGCTACTGCCAACATCCCCTGCTGCCTCCTTTGCATATCCCGCTTTGAAAAGAGAGGTTTTGCAAGCAACGATTTTATAAATTTAAGCATATTTTCGCATAGTTGGCAGATAAAACAAGTTATCTCGACTAATTTAAAATTTCCATACATATCTAACCTTTGATTTTGAATAACATAATTCAAATTTTCATAATAACCAAAGAAAGTAAATATACTGCATAATAAAACTTAGAAGTAATGAGTCTAAAAATGCTAAAGGACGTTGTAAAAAGAATAACAAAAGCCTCATTGGTTGATAAAAAATTAGTCAATGAAATTATAAGAGACATACAAAGAGCATTAATAAAAGCTGACGTAAACGTAAGACTTGTAAAGGAGATATCCGATGCTATTAAAAAGAGAGCTAGCGAAGAAGAGCCTTTACCCTATCTTAGCCCTAAAGAGCACGTCCTAAAAATCGTTTACGAGGAACTTATCAAGGGCTTAGGTGACGGATTAGATATACCTCTAAAAAAGTGCAAAATTATGCTTATAGGACTTCATGGAAGTGGCAAAACTACTACTGCTGTTAAGCTTGCAAAATATTTCAAGGATAGAGGTTTAAGTTCTGCAGTTATATGTTTAGATACATGGAGGCCTGCCGCTTACGATCAACTAAAACAACTAGCTGAATCCAGCGGTATCAAATTTTACGGAGATAAAAACAGTAAAAACCCAGTAGATATAGTAAAAAACTTAAAAGCTAGTGAGGATGTTTTAATTTTCGATACAGCAGGCAGACACTCTTTAGAAACTTCACTAATAAAGGAGTTAAAAGAATTGGACTCCATAATTAAACCAAATTATAAGTTGTTAGTAATTGATGCGGCGCTTGGACAACTTGCCGGTAAACATGCTAAGGACTTTGATAACTTGGTTGGAGTCGATGGAATTATAATAACTAAATTTGATGGTACTGCAAAAGGTGGTGGAGCTTTATCTGCCGCAAAAATAACTGGTGTTCCAATAGCTTTTCTAGGTACTGGAGAAAAAATTGATGACTTTGAAAAATTCGATCCAAAAAGCTTTGTATCGAGACTTCTCGGTATGGGTGACATAAAGACTTTAATTGAAAAAGCTGAAAGAGTCGCTAAGGAAGTAGATTTAGAGTCAATATTAAAGGGAAAGTTTACACTTAAAGAATTATACAGCCAAATTGACGCTATGCTAAAAATGGGTCCGATTTCTAAGATAATAGAGCTTTTACCTTTTGGATTGAGTTTAAAGATTGATGAGAATCGAGCTGAGATCACTCAGGAGAAGTTAAAAAAGTTTAAAGTAATCATGGACTCCATGACCGATGAGGAATTGCTGAATCCGCAAATAATTGATTCTTCAAGAATTAGAAGAATTGCTATTGGTTCTGGTACTTCGCCGCATGAGGTTAAGGAGTTATTAAACTACTACAGAGTTATGAAGTCCCTCATGAAAAGAATCAAAAGAAGTAAATTTAAATTACCTAAATTTGGATTCTAGAAGTATAATGAAAATAGCTGGTATAGATGAGGCTGGAAAAGGTCCAGTAATTGGTCCACTCATAGTGTGTGGAGTTTGTCTAGATCAAAATCTTGTATCGGTTCTTAAAAAGCTTGGTGTTAAAGACTCAAAAAAACTTAGTCCAAAAAGAAGAGCTTTTTTAGCCGATAAGATAAAAGAGATATCCGAGTTTCATATAGTAAAAATCGACCCTCCTAGATTAGATGAACTTATGGCAAGTAAAACTATAAACGATATTATTTTGGATGCGTGTATAGAGATTATAAATCGATTAAATCCAAACATCGTTTATGTGGATTGTCCTCACGTAAACATCAGTAAATTTAAAGCAATTTTGGAAAAGTGTACTAGAAAGAAAATAATAGCGGATCATAAAGCTGATAGTAAATATGAGATAGTTTCCGCTGCCTCAATACTCGCTAAGGTCACACGAGATTGCGAGATTGATAAAATTAAAAAAGAAATAGCAGAGGATTTCGGTAGCGGATATCCTTCTGATGTAAGAACAATTAACTTTCTTAAAAGGATTATAAATGAGGGAAAAGATTTACCCTGGTTTGTAAGAAAAAGTTGGAAAACTACCTCATCTCTATTTCAGAGAGATTTATCAAGTTTTTTAAATGAATGACTAGTTTAAGCTTTATTTTTAAGTTAAAAAAAGGTGATTAAATGGCTTATTCAAGTGATGAAATAATTGAAAAAGAAAAAAGGTTCTTGATTCAATTCTATAGAAGATTTAATGTAGTTTTTAAAAAAGGTAAAGGTTGCTGGCTTTACGATATAAATGGAAAAAAGTATCTCGACTTAGTTGCTGGAATTGCTGTAGCATCTATTGGTCACTGCCACCCCTATTTTATAGAAAGAGTATGTAATCAAATTCAAAATTTGATTCATGTCTCAAATTTATATTATACAATACCACAAGTGGAGTTGGCTGAAAAATTAAGTGAAATTAGCAAAATGGACAAATTTTTCTTCTGTAATAGCGGAACTGAAGCAGTTGAGGCATCATTGAAGATCTCAAGAAAATTTACGGGAAAGAAAAAGTTTATAGCATTTACAGGGTCATTTCACGGAAGAACCTTCGGTTCCCTATCTGTAACGTATAAAGAAGTTTTTAGAAAACCATTTGAACCTTTATTAGAGCACGTTACTTTTGTAAAATTTAATGATGTTGAAGATTTGGAAAAGAAAATAGATAACGATGTTGCTGCAGTTATTTTAGAGCCAGTTCAAGGAGAAGCTGGAGTTTATCCAGCTAATACCGATTTTATAAAAGCTATATTTGATTTAAAAAGCAAATATGAATTTCTTATAATTTTTGATGAAGTACAAACGGGTTTTGGTAGAACTGGAAAATGGTTTGCTAAAGATCACTTTGATGTTCACCCAGATATAATTGCTATGGCAAAAGCTATGGGCGGTGGATTTCCAATAGGATGTGTAGGGGTTACTGACGAAGTTGCAAGAAAATTGGAGGTTTCAGAGCATGCTTCAACATTTGGTGGAAATCCCTTAGCTTGCACAGCAGCATTAGCTACGATAGAGATTATAGAAAACGAAAATCTAATTAAAAATTCTGAAAAAATGGGAGAATATTTTAGAAGTAAGCTGAAAAAGCTAAAATTTAAAAATGTAAGAGGTTTGGGATTAATGATTGGTGCTACAGTAAATAATGCAAAGGAAATAGTATTAAATGCATTGAACAAAGGTGTACTGATTAATAATACATCTGAGACCGATTTAAGATTTGTTCCTCCCTTAATAATTAAAAAAGATGAAATAAATTTTGCTATTAATGTAATAAAAGATATATTACAGGAAATTTAAACGTTTTCGGAGATTTCCTTTATGTACTCAAATGCAGAATTCGCAGCAATTGCCCCTTCTCCACAAGCTGTAACTACCTGCTTTAATGGACTACTACAGCAATCTCCCGCTGCAAATATACCTTTACAGCTTGTAGCTTGTTTTCTGTCCACCTTAATATAACCTGCAGAGTCCAATTCAACCAGTCCCGCTACTATTTCTGTCCTAGGTCTTAGTCCTATGGCTATAAACACTCCGTCTGTTTCATATTCAAACTCTTCATTGGTCTTCTTATTGAATAGAATAATTTTTTTAACCGTCTTGTCTCCCACGATTTTTACTGGAAGACAGTTCCAAAGTATGGGTATTTTTCTTTTGAATATTTCATCCTGAAGAGCTTTTTCAGCCCTTAATTCATCCCTTCTATGCACAATTGTTACTTTACAACCGATTTCATGTAAATATATTGCATCGGTAGCAGCAGAGTTTCCTCCGCCTATAACTACAACTTTCTTACCCTTAAAAAATATACCATCACAAGTGGCACAATAACTTACACCTTTTCCTAGAAATTCTCTTTCTCCTGGAATTCCTAGTTCCTTATGAGTTCCTCCCGTAGCAATTATTACAGCTCTTGCTTTATATCTCTCGTTTTCCGCATAAATCTCAAACATATTGTTGATTTTTTTAACCTTATCTACAGTCTTAAATATATGCTCAGCACCAGCCTTTTTAGCCTGTTCTTTCATAATTTTTAGCAAATCGCTCCCCTTTCCAATAAATCCTGGGTAATTTTCGATAAAAGGTAATACTGCCAGTTGAGACGGTATTGTGCTTTCAAAAAAAGCTGTTTTCAAACCATATCTGGCACAATACATCGCTGCTGTAAGCCCAGCTGGCCCTGCCCCAACTATTATAACATCGTACTCCATATTTAATTCACCATTGTTTTTAGTATGCAAAATTTTTAGACATTTTATACGTACTCATTCGAGGAAGTTTAAAAGAATTTTAAATTTTGTAAACAACTTAAATTTTATAATTTTTAAAATCTCAATAACATTGTAAACCAAGATGTTTTGCCAAATTTAATAATAAGCGATGCTACTAACACAACCAGAGAGTAAATCAAGGCTAAATAATCCTTAAATTCTAGATTTTTAT
This sequence comes from uncultured archaeon, assembly GCA_964498465.1. Classification (GTDB taxonomy): domain Archaea; phylum Halobacteriota; class Archaeoglobi; order Archaeoglobales; family Archaeoglobaceae; genus CAZCHG01. Next base: position 51,541 of record CAZCHG010000001.1, read on the forward strand.
AGCTAACATTTATCTTATTTACATTAAATCCCCTTGAATACAAAATTTCAGTCATAGCTATTGCTCTTAGCACACTAATCGATGCTAATCCTCTGGTAACCTCAAGTATTCTTCTAAATCTGTTTTTTTCCTCATATTTTTTGATATCCCATATGTTTCTCAAATCATTTAGAGCTATTTCAAAAAATTTTAGCGAAAGTACAGCCATAAACGCTATATGTTTAGGTACTCTAAAGAAAACAAGTGCACTATATAACTCACCGATGCTAAAGTTCAAAATAAGTGATACTCCTAATAAAAAAAGTACAGTTACTCCAACTATCATTTTCCAATCTATTTTTAGGCTTAGTAAAGTTAACAGAAGAATTGGGATATAATTAAGGTACCTAAATGTCTTAATAATATTGAAATTCATTAAAACTATTGGAATTACTAAGATAAGTATTAATATATCAAAATTTGATATAATTACTGAAAATGATAGTAAAAAGAGCATAAATACGAGTGTTCGTGCTTCAATTTTCAAGTTTTACCACCTTATCACATAATTTGGCAAACAATGGATCATGGGTTGATACAAACGCAGTTTTTCCATGATTTCTTAGTAAGCTGGCCAATTTAAGCTTAAATTCATAATCCTGACCAGCTGTAGGTTCATCTAGAAATAAAATATCAGAGTTCATACACTTTGCTATTGCAACTCTTCTTGCCTCTCCTCCACTTAACGAAAAAGGATGTCTATTCCTTAGTTTTTCTATTTCGAACAGATTTAACCAAATTTCATCAACTTCTTTATATACTTTTGACTTTGAAAAGTGATAGTATGGATATTGTGCACAGTATGAGATTTTTATGTTCTTACAGCGTGTTTTTTTACTGATCAATTTAGCTAAGGTTCTTAATGCTGTCGTCTTTCCAACACCATTATTTCCAGTTACTGCTAAAACTGTCTTTTCTTGATTAAAGACAGCATCACATACCATTTGTTCTAAAGAGTCATAATTAACTTTGCAATCAATGCAATTAAAACTGGTGAATTTTATCAGTTTTATTTTATCCTCAACTATCTTTTTATTCTTAATAAGAAAAATTCTATCATAAGATGCTTTGTATGGTCTGTGATCAGCTATTATAATAGTTTTATCGCTGTTAAATAACAATTTAATCACTTTTCTAACATTAGATTGATGTAAATGAGCAAATGGTTCGTCTAATATTATATATTCTGCATCACTGGCTAATGCCATTGTAATAAGAATTAATTGCTTTTCTCCTTCAGACAATTCTCCTGTACGTTTGTTAAGTAAGTTTAGGATGTTTAATTCCTCTGCAAATTCAACTATTTTGTCTTTTATTGCTTTTGGATTAAAGCTGCTGCTAGATAACGAAAATAAAATTTCATCAATAGTTTTTTCAAAAAGAATTTGCTCAGTTGGATGTTGCAAAATCATATATGAATCCTTAGGAGGTACAGTTTTCACATATCCTGTTAACTTTCCTTTATAGATTTTCGGTATTAATCCGTTAATTATCTTTAGTATCGTTGTTTTTCCAGACCCTGTTTTTCCACATAAAAGTACTTTTTCTCCCTTTTCTATTTTTAAGTCCGAGTTTCTTATTAAAACTTCTCCAGACAATGTTTTATAAGTTAAATTTCTAAATTCAATCAATAATGATCCCTTTTTTATTTAAAAAATCTTTTATGTACTCGTACGATAATACCGCTAAAACGTGATCCATAAAGAAATCTTGAGGAACGAAGAGTAATACTGCAAATAAAAGAAGATCGAATTTTGCACCGTATAAAAGTAAATAAGCTGAACCAAGCACGTAGATTGGTATAGCCGATAGATTGGCTGACATCCACATTAAAACAAACTTTTTTAAACCGTTTTTTTTAGTTTTTGTCAAATTCGTTATATTTTCCACAATTTTTCTTAAATAACCAGCCAGTGCTGCCGCTATTGGAAAACTTATCAAGTATCCACCAGTAGGTCCTAATAGTACTCCAACACCTCCTTTAAGGCCTGATGCAAATGGCAAACCGAAAGTAATGAGTGTTAAATACAAAATCTGCGAAATACAGCCAAATTTTGATCCCAATAAGAATCCAGAGAGAATCACCGCAAAATTTTGCATTGTGTATGGTATAATCGCTACCTTTATTCTAATCTGAGCAGAAACTGCAGTTAAAGCTGCACACGCTGAACACAATGTTATTTTGATTATGTTAACCATTTGATAACAAAGGTTAACTGTAGACTTATAAAGTTTTTT
>CAZCHG010000002.1:0-47550 GCA_964498465.1 uncultured archaeon
ATGAAAGTTGTTGAAGTCAAGGGAAACAAGAAAGGTGCACTGAGTGAAGCGGTTGAGGAGGCTTTAATCCTTTGGCTCGAAAAGCATGGCATCAAAATTGACTAATGTCCATCAATGTCTACGAAAATTGTTATTGCTTCGCAAGGCGTTATGTAGTTGAAAACATTAATCATTAAGAACATGTTACCACTTTAACATCGTTAAAGCATCTTTATGAAACCGTTAACTTATAGGACTCGCTTTTAACAGTGGTTCCAAAGGTTGGCAATTATGTTTACTGTCTTTTGTCAAGAGCTCATTGTGATTCAGAAAAAAAATAGTTAATTTTTTAAAGCTGCAAGGTAAAAATCCAAAAATCGATGTCGATTGATAAATTTACATTAGTAGTTTTGGCAATCATTTTGGCGATAATAGGTGGCATTGTGGCAATAGGGTATTACTTTGGGATAATATCTTTAATAAGGTTAATCTTCGGTTTCGGATATGGATGCTTAGCAGTGTTATTCATTATCCTTTTTGTAATCCTGATTTATGCTAGAAGCTTTAAATATTCTCCATTAGCTCTTCTTGGCTTTCTATCATCTGGTTATGCAACTTACCAGTGTTATGTTTGGACAAATCCTTGGCATGTTGCTTATATAACAATTGCATACATTGTGGCGATAATACTTGGTTTTTGGTGGCTTTCTGAACCAGACATGAGTTTAGTTGAGAGGCTAAGAAGCGCGGAATCCTTGGAGAAATCTGGTAGGTTCAAAAGTGCTGCAAGAAAATATGAAAAGAAAGGGGAATATGTAAAAGCTGCAGAATGCTATTTGAAAGCTGGACTTCCTGAATCTGCGGCCTGGTGTTATGAGAAGGCAGAAAAATTTGAGGAAGCAGCCAAACTTTACATGAAGCTGGCTGAAGAAAAAGATGAAAGTTATTACTGGAAAGAAGCCTATGAATTTTGGAAGAAAGCAAACAAAAAAGATAAGGCCGCAGAATGTCTGGAAAAATATGCTGAGGAGGAACCTTGGTATTGGGAGGATGTTGCAAAATTATGGGAGGAAATAGATAGAAAAGAAAAAGCTATAGAAGCTTGGAAAAAAGCCTTAGATTACTATACAAAGGAAGCTAAAGAGGAAGGAGTTTTCTGGGAAGATGTTGCGAAGATATACGAGAAACTTGGAGATAAAGATAAAGCCAGAGAAGCTATGCTTAAATATGTTGATTATTGTTTAAAGGAAGCTGAAAAAGATGAAGCTTGGTGGAAACATGTTTATGAGGCTTATGAGAAATTAGGAATGAAAGACAAAGCTGAAGAAGCTAAAAGAAAGTATGAGGAATATAAGAAGAAGTCTACTGGATCAGCATCAATGGAGGAGATTGAAAGTAAGGAAGAAAAAAGCTCTGAAAAAAGTTGAATTTTTACTTTTCAGCCTTTTGCAACTCCCAATGGAAGTAATCTAGCTACAAGTCTGGATATCCCCGCTCTATGTACAACTTCCACAACATCATCGCTAAGCTTGTAAGCTTCTGGAGCTTCCTCAGCTAGCAAAGCTCCATGTGTAGCTCTTATGTAAATTCCCTTTCTTTCTAGATTTCTTCTGACGACATCACCTCTTAACTTTCTTTTTGCTGCAGCTCTACTCATGACTCTGCCACTTCCGTGACAGGTAGATCCAAAGGTTTCTTCCATCGCTTTTTCGGTGCCAATTAGAACATAGCTAGGAGTACCCATGCTTCCTGGTATTAGAACTGGTTGACCGATATCTCTATAATCTTTGGGTATGTCAGGATGTCCAGGACCAAATGCTCTTGTGGCACCTTTTCTGTGAACACAAACTTCTATTTTCTCTCCATCAACTTTGTGTTTTTCAAACTTTGCGATATTATGAGCTACATCGTAAACTAAGTCCATTCCAAGATCTTCTTCGCTCATTTTGAATACTTTTTGGAAAGTCTCTCTGACCCAGTGGGTGATTACTTGCCTGTTAGCCCAAGCATAATTAGCGCTGGCGGCCATTCCTGCAAAATAGTCACTTCCCTCTTTGCTTTTGATTGGTGCGCACGCTAGTTGTCTATCGGGTAAACGAATATTATATTTTCTTACTGCTCTGTCTAAAACTTCTAGAAAATCTGTACACACTTGGTGTCCTAAACCTCTGCTTCCACAATGAACCATCACCGTTACTAGACCTTCCTCTAATTTCATAGCTTTTGCCGCTTTTTCATCGTATATTTTTTCAACATATTGTACTTCTAGGAAATGGTTTCCACTACCGAGTGTACCAAGCTGTGGTCTACCTCTATCTCTAGCTTTTCTACTGACGACTTCTGGTTTAGCTCCTTCCAATGCTCCCTCTTCTTCGCAGTGCTCTAGATCTTTTTCAGTACCATATCCATTCTCTACAGCCCATTTAGCTCCAATGGTTAAAACTTCATTAAGTTCTTTATCAGAAACTCTTAGTCTACCAGCACTACCAACTCCTGATGGCACTGCTCTAAATAGTTCATCAATAAGCTCTTTTATTTTACCTTTGACTTCATCAACTTTTAGATTTGTTCTAATCAGCCTTACGCCACAATTAATGTCGAATCCTACTCCTCCTGGAGATATGATTCCATCTTCAACATCAAAAGCTGCTACGCCACCAATTGGAAAACCATAACCAACGTGAACGTCAGGCATGACTAGTGATGCTAATTGGATCCCAGGAAGTGTTGCAACGTTTGCTGCTTGTTCCACAGCATCTCTTTCAAGCATGTTCATTAGTTTTTTATTAATGTAAAAGTAAGCAGGAACCCTCATACCTTTTTTGTAATTTTTTGGTAATTCCCACTTATAATCGGTAATTTTCCTCAATAAATGCTCCATAAAATATCACCTCTTTAAAAACTCAAGTTTACCTACTTTTATATAATTTTTTACCAAATTCTATTAATCCTCCACATTTAATTATTTCTTTCAGAAATTCAGGTAGCTCCCTGATTCTGTAGGATTCATTTTTTGTCTTATTGATAATTAGTTTTCTATCGTAATCTATCTCTAATTCATCGCCTTCATTTATTTTGTCGGTTTCATTGCATTCAAGCACAGTTAAACCTGAGTTTATAGCATTTCTGAAGAATATTCTAGCGAAAGATTTTGCTATAACTGCTTCAATTCCAGTAGCTTTTAATGCTATCACTGCGTGCTCTCTACTGCTGCCACATCCAAAGTTCTCTCCAGCTACTATAAAATCTCCTTTTTTTACATTTTTACGAAAGTCTGGCCTTACATTCTCGAAAACGTGCTCTGCTAGAATTTTCTCATCACTTATTACAAGATATTTTCCAGGAATTATCGCGTCAGTATCTACGTTGTCACCGAATTTCCAAACTTTACCCATAATGGTGGTATTAATGAAGAAATTTAAAAATTATATTTTTATTTTTTAACTAGCGTTGTAAGAATTAAGAATAAGGTGCAAAAATAAATAAAAAATTTTTGAAATTTAACCGTAACCTATCTGTGTTTTTGCAGTAAGTCTCTGAATATCTCTTCTTATCCTTTCCTCAAATCTCTCATAGAAGTTAATCATGGTGTCGGTTACACTGGGTTTAATTCTCTTTAGAGCCTCTAAGAAGTGCCTCATTTCGACTTTTTCGGCATTCATGTTCTCCCTGAGTGCTAGCATTACGGCTTCTCTGCAGACTGCTTCAATATCAGCACCAACGTAACCGTTAGTTAAGTCGGCAAGCTCCTCTAAGTCAACATCATCGCTTAATTGCATATTTCTTGTATGAATTTCAAATATAGCTAATCTGCTCTTTTTGTCTGGAGGTCTTACATAAACTAGTCTATCGAATCTGCCTGGTCTTAATAAAGCTGGATCTAGGATATCAGGTCTATTTGTGGCACCAATTACTATAACCCCTTCAAGTTCTTCAAGACCATCCATTTCCATTAGTAGTTGGTTCACGACTCTTTCCACAGCTCTTGTACCCTCTTCAAGACCTCTAACTTGAGCTATTGCATCGATTTCATCAAAGAAGATTATACATGGCGCAACCTGTCTGGCTTTTCTGAAAATCTTTCTTATTGCTTTTTCACTCTCACCAAGCCATTTACTTAGAAGCTCGCTACCCTTTACGTAAATAAAGTTTGCCTGAGTTTCATTAGCTACAGCTTTAGCAATTAAGGTTTTACCAGTACCTGGAGGTCCGTATAGTAGCACTCCTTTTGGTGGCTTAATTCCAAACTTTTTGAACTTTTCTGGGTATTTTAGTGGCCATTCAACGGCCTCAATTATTTCTCTTTTTACATCATCCAATCCACCAACATCTTTCCACGTAACTTTTGGTATCTCCACTAGAACTTCTCTCATTGCGGAAGGTTCTATGCTTTTTAGTGCCACTTTGAAATCATCCAAAGTGACTTTCATGGACTCTAAAACTTCTGGCGGTACATCTTCTTTATTTAAGTCAATTTTTGGTAGATATCTCCTTAAAGCAACCATTGCAGCCTCTTTGCATAAAGCTTCAATATCCGCTCCAACAAATCCATGAGTTTGATCAGCTAGATATTTTAGCATTTCTTTAACGATCTCTCTTTCTAACTCATGTATTAAATCTTCAGGTACATTTTTCCTAATTATTTCTTTAATTTCTTCTTTTTTCTCTGCTCTTTTTACTTCTTCATAAACCTTATCTATAAATGCTGTGTTTTCTTCACTTTCCTCTGAGAGAACTTTTTTAAGCGTCTTTAAAGCATTTAGAACGAATTCTCTTTCATACTCTGGCTCTAAAGGCATGTTTCTTGTGTGAATTTGAAGTATTTCAAATCGTCCAGTTCTATCTGGTACACCAATTTCTATTTCTCTATCGAATCTTCCTGGTCTTCTTAAGGCTGGATCCACAGCCTCAATTCTATTAGTTGCTCCAATTACTATGACTTGACCTCTTTCTTCAAGGCCATCCATTAATGTTAATAATTGAGCGACGACTCTTCTCTCGACTTCTCCTGTTACTTCATCTCTTCTTGGAGCTATTGCATCGATCTCGTCTATGAATATTATTGATGGAGCATTTTCTTTTGCTTCTTCAAATATTTCTCTTAATCTTTGCTCGGATTCTCCATAGTACTTGCTCATTATTTCGGGACCGTTAATTGTAAAGAATGAAGCACCAATCTCATTAGCTACAGCTTTAGCAATTAAGGTTTTACCAGTACCTGGAGGTCCGTATAGTAGCACTCCTTTTGGTGGCTCAATCCCCAATCTCTGGAATACTTCTGGATATTTTAATGGTAATTCTACAATTTCTCTTATTTTCTGTAGCTCCTCTTTTAGACCACCGATGTCCTCATATGTAACTCCACCTTTTCCAATTCTTTCAAATCCTTTTACTGGTCTATCTCTGTATATGACTTTGGTAATTTCATCAATAATTACGGGACCTTTAGGTTCTGTTTTTACTGCAACAAAAAGCAAAGCTTGACTATGACCGTATTTACCAAAGCCTGTTAAAGCTGGTGCACCAATTAAGGGAACCAGATCCCCCTCAACGATTGCTCTCTTCAAAAGTTGATGCTTTAAATATTCTCCAATATCCATTCCATAAACTCTAAACTCTAATTTCTTTAAAGGAGCCAGAATAACCAGTTTCGCTGGATTGTAATCAACCTTTTTTACTCTAACGGAATCTCCGACACTAACACCGGCATTCTCTCTTGTAAATCTGTCAATTCTTATTATACCTTTACCCCAATCTCTTTTTGGAGCTCTCCAGACTTTTGCTACGGTAGATTTTTTGCCAATTATTTCTATGATGTCTCCTGGGGATATCTGAAGTTTAATCATCGCATCGGGGTCTAATCTGGCTATGCCTCTTCCAGAATCACTAGGATAAGCCTGATTAACTTTTAATACTATTTCCATTGGAGTCACCACTAAAGTTCTTACAAATATATTAAAAAGCTTCTGGTATTAAAAACATTCCAAAAATTTAACCAAAAATTCTGAAACGCAATTTCACAATTTTTTTAGTATTCTAGAAAACTCATGACTGAATTACAATTTTATAGTATTTGCTTTTTATTACGTATTAATATTTTTTAATTATAATATCACACAATGTAATTAGGCTATAGAAGGAAAACATTTATACTATGGAGAATTTACCAATGTGCTTTATCAAGAGAACACAATAAACGGGGAAAAATATTCCGATTTTAAGAATTTTAGCTTCGACACCTTCAGGTTTTGGTAAGACTACAATTATTACACTGTTTGTTTGTATTTTTTAAATCTCTAATGAAAATGGTATTAAGAAACAACACATTTTTTATTTTAAAATTTTTATTTTAAAATTAAAATATTTAGGGCCCGGACCGGGATTTGAACCCGGCTCCTGGGATCCACAGTCCCAGAGGATAGCCACTACCCCACCCGGGCCATGGAGTTTGGTATGCAATGCCTTTATTTTTATTAAAGGAGTCAGTTTATTAAGATTATTGCTGTTAAAAAGAGATCATTAAATTAAATGTTATTATTAAAATATAAAATTTAAATATCATCGGCCTCTCTTTTTAAGATAATCATCTATGGCGTTGCGTAGAGACATAATAGCCATTTGAATGCAATCATACTTCTGTGGAGGTATACTTTTATCTCCCTCCTTGTAGAATTCAATTATATCATTTAGAGATATTTTTTTAGCTTCATTTAGTGTTTTTCCTTTAGCGAGTTCTGTTACAGCTGCTCCAGCAGCTGCAGACCCTGCACATCCAGTATATACAAATTTGGCATCTGTTATTTTACCATTTTTTATTTTTAAATAAGTAACTATTGAATCCATGCAAGTTCCAATGCAGCTACCTACTGCATCGGCATCCTGTATCTTTCCATAGTTTTTACCGTTGAGTATGTATTTAATGGCTTTTTTTGAGAAATTGGCCTTTTCTAATAATTCTCTATCAAACTTTATCATGGAGATAGACCTCCCAAAGTATTTTAGGATAATCCTAATTGTCTGCTCTGTTTTTAAAATTTTGCATTTATTTTTTAGAGACTGCAGTAGTTATGATTATACTCTAAGGCACAAATTTTACTTAATAATATTTTAATAGATATAATAAATAAAAAATATTTTAAGTTATTAATGAATTCAACATTTATTATTTAATCTTAATTATTAAATTACTCAATAATTTCTAATCGTACTAACGAAATTTAATCAAGTTACTTACCGCCTTTAGTACCTCCTGTTTTACATAATCTAAATCTTTATTTGCATCAATAACGACTATATTGTCATCTTTTATTGAAAGAAAGATAGATCTTACTTTTTTTAAATAATTTAGATCTTCAAATTTGTTAATTCCTCCTCTTTTTCTTTTAATTCTTTCAATAGCTATTTTAGGATCAACATCAAGTATTATAACTAAATCAGGCTTTGGAGCAAAACTCTCATTTATTTTTTTAATTTCATCTATATTAAAACCTAAGGCACCTTGATAAGCCAAAGTAGAATAATAATAGCGATCTAAAATCACTATTTTACCGGATTTTAGAGCTGGAGCAATGTTTCTCTCTACATTGTATTTTCTATCAAGAATAAAAAACTCAAGCTCTTTTTTTGGAGGAAGTCTTCCTTTTTTAAAGGACTCCTTTAGCATTTTGCCCCACTTACTATCACTAGGCTCTTTTAATAACACAACTTCATAGCTTTGTTTTTTAAGAAAATCTTTTAGAAAATTAGCAATGGTAGTTTTACCACTACCATCAATTCCCTCTACAGCTATGAGCATTATTTCTTCCTCTTCTTTTTGTTTAACTCTTTTTTAGATGGATCTTCAAGTAATTCTTCAAATTCCTCATCAGTCACTGGCTTTAAATCCATTAGCTCTTTTAGTTCTCTATTCTTCCTAAATTTCTTCATAAAGCCCACCATTTTCAGGTTAAATTTTGTTATGTTCTGATATACTGAAGTTTTAAATCTATTTTTGCAAGTAATTAGTAAAAACTTTTTCCTGAGCTACAATCTTCTTTATTTTGTGATTAAAAGTTAAAAGAAGAGGTGAAGAAAAATAAGGGTGTTAATACTAAGACCCATTGAATATGAGGTGGAATCTAGGCACACTCTAAATAAATTTGGTTTCGAAAGTTTACATATACCAATTATTAAAATAGAACCAAACTTTTCAGAGTTAGAGAGATATTCTAAGTCAAATTTTGATGTAACCATAGTTACAAGTCAAACAGCGGCAAAAATCATATTAAGCAATCAGAAAGTTGTGGAGAAAATAAAAAAGACAAAAGTTATTGCTATTGGCCCAAAAACTAAGAAATTACTGGAAAGGCTGAAAATAGAAGTCTTAGTTCCAAAGGTTTTTAGTTCGGAATCGATTTATTTAGAGTTCAGAGAATTTGTAAAAAATAAAAGAATAGCGATTTTGAGGAGTAATAAAGGCTCTCCCGTGTTGCTTAAACTTTCGGAATATGCAAATGTGGAGGAATACAAGATATATAGGATTTGTGAAATTAAAAACAACATACATAAGGCATTAGAGGCAATTTTAAATAAAAAAGTTGATGCGGTAATTTTTACCAGTAGTCTTATTGCCAATTTGCTTATGAGAGAGATGTTAAGAAATAAAAACGCTGAAAAAATTTTAAGCAATTTCAAGGAAATGAAAATAATTGCAATAGGGACTCCTACTAAAGAAACTCTAAATAAATATGGTATAAAAGCTGAAATACCAAACAGGTTTACTTTTGAGGATGCGGTAATAAAGTTAAAATCGCTTTGTTAGTCAATCTAGTTGAGTTTTAGTGATTAAATATGACCGAAAAAAATTATGACAAAATAGTTATTTCATTAGGAGGATCTATTTTTTTTAACAGTAAGGGAAAAATCGACGTAGATAGAATAAAAAAATATGGAGAAGTTTTAGATGATTTAGCAAGCAAGTATAAAGTATTTGTAGTTGTTGGCGGAGGAAAAATTGCAAGAGATTACATAAATGCTGCAAGAAACCTAAAGGCTGATGAAACAACATGTGACAGCATAGGTATTAGTATAACAAGAATAAATGCATTACTTTTAGCTATGTCAGTAAAAAACGCTCCAAAAATCATTCCAAAAACGTTTGAGGAAGCTTATAAGCTATCTAATTACTATAAGGTAATAATAATGGGTGGAACTTTCCCAGGACACACAACTGATGCTACGGCAGCATTATTGGCTGAGTACGTAGGTGCAAGAGTGTTGTTAAATGCTACAGCGGTAGATGGAGTTTATACAAAGGATCCAAGGATTTATTCTGATGCAAAGAAAATAGAACGCATAACTCCTAGCGAGTTGTTGGGTATATTGATTCAGAGCGAGGCTAAAGCTGGCTCTAGCAGTGTTTTAGATATACTTTCTGTAAAAATAATAGAAAGAAGCAAAATAAAAACCGTTGTATTTCTGGGAACACCTGAAAACATAAAAAAAGCTGCGAGTGGAGAAAAAATTGGCACTATAATTGAGAACTAATCTGGGTTTGATGAAAATGAAATCTGAGGAGTTAAAAAAGATTTGTAGTATTCTTTTTGAAAGCGGAGCTTTAAAATTGGTGCCTAGATCTGGTTGGTTAAAAGTTGGAGTAGAAAATCCAGAAAGTGTTGCAGAACACAGTTTTAGAACAGCGTTAGTAGCCTTTTTTTTATCAATTATGGAAGGCTTTAATTTTTCTAAAGCCTGTGAGATTGCATTTTTAGCTTTAATCCATGACTTGCATGAGACGAGAACACTTGATTTACATAAACTTGCAAGGAGATATATTAAATTAAATGCTGAAGATGTATTTGAAGAGCAATTAAAGAACTTTCCTGAGGAAGTTAGAGAATCTATTTTAAAGTTAAAGGAAAATAGGGATATAGTTGAGATAGTGGAGGATGCAGATAAAATAGAGTTATATCTTCAGGCTAAGGAATATTCTGAAAAATATCCCTCAGCAAAATACTATATGGAAAACATTGAATTGAAAAAGAAGCAATCAAGAAAACTGCTGGAAGAACTAAAAAGTACAGATCATAGGTGGTGGTTAAAATTTGAGTGAAAATCTGAAATTCATATGTGACAGAATGCTTGGTAAACTTGTGACTTGGCTTAGAATTTTTGGTTACGATACGCTTTATGCAGGCGATCTAGAATTTGAAGACGAGAATTTTGGTAATAGTAAAATAGACGAGGATAGAGTTCTGGTAAATAAATTCAAAGACAGAATCTTATTGACTAAAGACAGGGAACTTTATAGATTAGCCAAAAAGAGCGGAAGGGCTGCAATTTTAATAACTTCAGATCAGGTTCTTACTCAGATAAAACAATTGGTAGCTACACTAGGTGTAAAGACTGAACCTGTTATGAATAGGTGTAGTGTTTGTAATACGGTCTTAAGGAAGCCTAGTAAAGATGAAATTTTAGAATTTATGAAAAAAGAAGGAATAAAGGAAGACCTAGAGAAAAAATATGATTTATGGTATTGTGAGAAATGTAAAAAACTATATTGGATGGGAAGTCACTGGAAAAACATGAAAAGATTTATTGATGAATTAAAAAAATTTAGAGCATAGATTAATATGAGATGTTTACACTGTGGAGCGGAAATTCCATCCCCAACAGCATTTTGTTTGCATTGTAATAGAAAAAATGCAATATCTTCTGCTTTATTTGTTGAAAATGGTTTTGTAATAATTTATTTCATTGGAAAATACCAAATTGAGAGATACAGACTTAAAATATACGAAGATGATGCATCAATAAGAAATTTGCTTCAGCATGTAGCTGAAAAATTGCATGAAAGAAGATTAAACGAAATTTGGGTCTCTGGGGTAAGTAAAAATAAATTTAGGAAATTTGCACAGCTCTTGAAACTATATGCTTTATCACCATTGACTATAACATTTACAGATGAGTTCGAGTCAGCAAATGAATTTATAGACAGCTTAACTAAGCATTTAAGAGCTGTGGAAAGTATAAAAAAGGTTTATATAAAACCTGATGAGAAAATTCAGGGATCTCATCCAACCATAATAGGAGAAAGAGAAGGAGTAAAATTGTTAAGGAAAATAGCTGAATCAGAATACGTTAAAAAGATAGTACCTGGGGTTATAGAAAATAAAGGCACAGCATCTGGTGGAGTGAAATTAAAGCTAACTAGATGTGATGAAAAAGGAAATATAAGAGCTTTACTGATAAGTGGAGCAGCTGTACAGGAAATATTTATTGTTACAACAGCTAAGGATAAAAGAGAAGGAGAAATCATACTTAATATGTTGCAAGGATTAATTCAGAGCGAATAATTTATAATCAGTTTTTAATAAGTTTGCCACGTCTATTCCTGCTTTTACTGAACCGTTCATACTTCTTTCTGGATAATTTGGCTTGGAAGTCATGCCTGCTATGTAAAAACCTTTTATTTTTGTTCTATACGGAGTAACCTTGCTTAAATATCCAGTCTCAAATATCGGACCACTGTATTTGGCTTTAAAAACTTTTATCCATTTTATTTTTCCATCAAATCCAAGCTTTTTTAAATCTTTTAGAAATAGTTTCTTTATCTGATGATCAGGGAGATTGTACAATTTATCATTTGGTAAAGAATAAGCTGCTAAGTACATCAAGTGTTCTCCGTAATCTTCAATGGGCATAAAATTCGTATGCTCTATTACCGCACCAAATATGGCATCTTTTACATTGATCCAATACATGTCCTCAGTTAAACTACTGTTAGAGGATATCAAAACGCTTATTGAACTCTGGTATCTTATTTTTGGAAGATTTAATGGAGCTTTGAATATTTTACTTAAATTTAATAAATTTCCAGTGTAAATAATTGCATCAAATTTTTTACCGTCTATAATGAACTTTTTATTAGTTATTTCTATTCTTCTTACGTTTTTATTGAATATCTCTAAATTATCCTTTAATCTTTCTATAAGTTGCCAGAAACCACCTTTAATGTAACCTAATATCTCTCCTTTTAATGTTCTTTTACTTCTTGTTGCAACTCTTGCAAGCAACCAGGAGTAGCTAACATCTTTAAATTCATCACAAAATTTTGCTCTAAGTAATGGTAAAAAGAAGTTATTAAGTAAATTATGTCCAAGTTCATATCTTATACCATCTATCGCCCTTATATTGTCAAACTTTTTGAAGTTTCTTCTTTTTGCATTCAAAGTAAATAATGCTAGTCTTATCTTGTCGGATAGATTTAGGTGTGGAAACTCTAAAATTTCATTTATGGTGTTTAGTGGATAAATTTTCCAATTTATTGCGTAACCAACCCGTACAGTTTTCCATTTCAACTTATTTTTAAGCTTTAATTTTTTTATAAGGTTTAGCAAGTACTTATCGCCTTTGAAGCAATGGTGATAAAATTTTTCAATGCAGTATTTACTTGTGCAGTATGATGAAACTAACCCTCCAACACAATCTTTCTCGAATATTGTAACCTCTGCAAAATCTTTAAGCTCGAAACCAGCACTTAGTCCAGTTAACCCTGCTCCAATTATTGCTACTTTCATCAATCTTCAAACTCCTCTGCTAACTCACTTGCATTAAATACAGGACCATCTTTACAAACTCTTTTTCCATTTTTTAGCACGCATGTACCACAAATGCCAATTCCACATTTTATATATCTTTCTAACGAGAATTCAGATTTTTTAAGGAGATTTTTATCCCTTAGAACTTTGTATACTCGTTTAAGCATACCTTCAGGTCCGCAACAATATATTTTGTCAAATTTTTCAATATTATTAATTTCCAGCAGTAAATCTACTACAGTTCCTTGAAATCCCTCACTTCCATCCTCTGTGGCTACAATCACATCATTCTTTAGTATATTCTTAAAAATTATGTCTTCACGAGTTTTGGCTCCGTAAAGGACAAGAACGTTGCTATTTATTTTCTTTAAACATATATATAAATATAAAAGAGGAGCTATACCGATGCCGCCAGCAACAATCAGACTGTGTTTGGATGTTAATGTAAATCCTCTTCCAAACGGCCCCCTAACGCCGACTAATGAACCAGTAGGTATGTTTGCTAAAACTTTAGTCGTTTCACCTCTCACCTTCACTGTAACAGAATTTTGTGACGAAAGACTTAAAGGAATCTCCTCATAATTAAAAACATTTAGCATTATAAACTGTCCAGGGTAGGATGGAATCTCATTGGAGAAGTAAATTGTTGAAATGGAAGGATTATGTTTTAAAACTTTAACAACTCTAAGAGAATACATCTAATTGCACACCCACGTTTTTAAACAAATTAGTAAATTAAAAAACTTTATAAAACTTCATACTCTGTGAGCTGCACCAATTAGCTCACTTATTGGACCGTAGACCCTTGTGAAACTCTCTAAACTCTCTTTTATACTTTTTATAATCTTATAACTGTAGAAAAACGCTGATCCAATTTGAACAGCCGAGGCTCCAGCTAAAATAAACTCTATTACATCTTCATAGGTGGTTATTCCACCAACACCAATTATAGGTATTTTTATTTCTTCATATAAGTCCCACACACACTTTAGAGCCATTGGTTTTATAGCTTCTCCACTCACACCACCGAATATATTACTTAAAACTGGCTTACGAGATTTTATATCAATACGTAATCCTTTGATGGTATTTATTGCAACAACTCCGTCAATTTTACACTCTTCAGCAATTTTACCCAATTCTATTATATTTTTTGAGTAGGGGATCTTTGCAAATACAGGTTTTCTTGTTTTTTTCTTTGTTTCTGCTAATATATCCTTTACAAGTTCCTGATCTTCGGCAATATCAGCTCCAAGCCCTTTAACATGTGGGCAACTGAGATTTATCTCGAATGCATCAGCCATTGGAAATAAAGCAGTTAAATTTGAAATATCTTCGGCAGAATATCCGTATATACTAACTATTAGAGGACAAGCTTTATTAAACTTTTTTAATTCATTGGAGAAGTCTTTGGCCGACATATTGGCAAGACCTACAGCATTTAAAAGCCCGTGTTTCCAGTTTATTACCACTGGATTTTTGTATCCTTCCCTTTTCTCAAAACTTACTGATTTTGTAACTACCGCTCCTGCATATTTTGATATTATATTTAATGATGATGAATAACTACCTAAAATTCCACTAGCCAAGATAAGGGGATTTTTTAATCTTAACTTACCAATTGAAACATCTAATGTCATTGCTTTCAGCTCTATTTTGGGAACTTTAAAAATTACTTTTTCTAAATACTATGTTCACTCATAAAAAAGTAACAGTTTTGCTTAACATGGATATTTTTTAAAATATGTTAATTCTATTAGAAGATAATAAAATTAGTTTATAGATTATAAATAATAAAATTAATTTAATTCAAATTTTTAATTTAATTAGCTTCTTAGCTTTTTAACCATATATTCAAATCTCTTTGTATAACCAAATTTTCTATAGTAATCTCTCACCCCAACTCCACTAGTTACAGCTATTTCGTCATATTTTTCTCTAGCAATCTCTTCGGCGGTCTCTAAAAGTCTTTTACCAAACCCTCTATGCTGATATGCTGAAGGATCACGTTGACCTAAAGCTAGAGCTTTGCCATATATGTGTAGCTCTCTTATTAGTGCACAATTGCTAATCTCTTTTATAAATGGTTTGTTTGGAAATCTCAGTCTGATGTATCCAAGTAAGGCATCGTATTCTTCATTTTCAAATGATATAAAGTATTCTATCCCTCCAGAAGCTTTATACTTTCTTATTACAAGCTCAAAATCTTTTGGATCTATTTTTTTACCTAATTTTAGAATTTTATGACCAATTTCTCGGCATCTAATACATCTACATGAATATCCAAGTTCATCTAACCTTTTGTGAACTAACTGTCTGATATTCCCCTTATCTAAACCAATAGCATGATGCACAGGGATATCTCTCTGAATTCTTTGAACTCTTACCCATTCAGGAAAGTATTTTTTTGCTCTAGCAATTAACTCTACCACTTCTTCGGTAGTTAAAGGTTTATACTTTCCTTCTTTCCACCAATTGTACAACTCAGTACCCTCTACTACAAGTGTTGGATATATTTTTAGAAAATCTGGTTTGAAGTTATCGTTTGTAAAAATCTCTTTTAACATGTTTAAATCCATTTGAAAAGTAGAATCTGGCAATCCTAGCATTATGTGATATCCGACTTTAAGTCCTGAATCTTTTAAAAGAGCTGTAGCTTCTATACTATCTTCCACAGTGTGACCTCTTCTTATTTTTTCCAATACATGGTTGTATATGCTTTGTACACCGATTTCAACTTTAGTACACCCAAATCTTAGCATTTCAATTATGTGCTCCTTTTTTGAAAAATCTGGTCTAGTTTCTATTGTTAATCCAACGCATCTGGCTTTAGCTTTCTCATTTTTTCTCTTAGCTTTTTCAAGAGATCTCTCTTTTTTGACTTTTTGCCTATTAAAAACGTTTAATGCGTTAAATATTCCGAGAATAAACTGTCTTTTATATTTTTTATCTCTAGCTGGAAATGTGCCACCCATTACGATAATTTCAACTTTGTCAACCTCATGACCGACAGTTTGAAGCTCCTTTAATCTTGCTAAAACTTGTTTGAAAGGATCGTAGTTATGCTGGGCACCTCTCATAGCTGCAGGTTCTAGCCCTATGTAACTTTGTGGAGTACCTCTTTCCACACCTCCAGGGCATGGAACACACTTCCCGTGTGGGCAAGGAGCAGGAGAAGTCATTACTGAGACTACTGCAACTCCTGATATTGTTCTAATAGGCTTTAACCTTAATATATCCTTTAGAATATGAAAGTCTTTATTTTCACCAAATTCTTCTTTAAAATATGTGAGAATTTCTGGGTCAGATGGAATCTTTGTGAGTTTATACTGTTTGCTAACTTTTTTCTTTATTTTAGCAATTTCCTTCTTATTTTTTATATTTTCCTTTAATAAAGTTAGGGCAATATTTATACAAGCTTTTTTCAAGTTATCATGCAAAATTGCCTGCATCGCGCTCAACACTTAATTTGAGAATTTTAAATTAAAAACTTTAACCTTGGGATTATGTCTCCAGAATGAACTCCATAAAAATTATTTTGAAAAATTTCGAGGAAAACAAAATGTAAAGCAACTTTTTAAAGCTAAAAATCTTTTTATAAAATAATAATATTTTAATAAAAGGAATTAAATTAATATTATAAAAAATCTTTATAGCATATTATTAAAATTATTAAAATATTCTAATATAATCTTTTGGAGCTGCATCAATGGGTTCCAAATATTTTCTTAGAACCTTTGGAATTTCCACAGTTCCATCATCGTTTTGGTAGTTCTCAAGGATGGCGGTGATTGCCCTAGTCGTAGCGATTGCTGTGGAGTTTAGGGTGTGTACAAAACCTTTAGTAGGCTTTCCTCTCTCCTCGGCAAATCTTATATTTAATCTATAACTTTGCCAATCGGTGCAATTGCTACATGAAACCATTTCTCTGTATTTTCCTTGAGCAGGCATCCAAGCTTCTAAATCATATTTTTTTGCGGCAACAATTCCCAAATCGCCTGTACATATATTTACAACCCTGTAAGGAATTCCAAGAGCTTGCCATATCTCTTCAGCGAAACTTATTAATCTCTCATGCCATTCCCAACTCTCATTTGGATGACAAAACACAAATTGTTCAACTTTATGGAATTGATGGACTCTGAAGATACCTTTGGTATCTTTTCCATGAGCTCCAGCCTCTTTTCTGAAACAGGGGCTAACCCCTGCATACAGCAGGGGTAATTCGTCCTCTTCAAGAACTTCGTTCATATACATGGCAGCAATTGGATGCTCTGAGGTGGCAATCAAGTATAAATCCTCATTCTCTATTTTGTATATCATTTCTTCAAAATCGGAAAGAGCAGTAACACCCTCATAAGCTCGTTTTCTCATCATATACGGGGGACAAACAATTTTAAATCCTTTTTTTGCTAGAAAATCTAGTGCAAACTGCATTAGTGCAAAGTCTAGCCAAACTAAGTCATTAAGTAAGTAAAAAAATCTTGATCCTGAAACCTTTGCAGCTCTCTCAATATCAGCCCATTTGTTAATGCTAATTATATCAGCATGACTTATGGGGAGTCTATCTATCACCTCGTATTCAACAAGACCTTTAGTCATCTCCACGAAGGAATCAACATAGTTCTTGTATACCTTTGGCTTCCCCCAATATCTTACAGGTACGTTATCTTCTTCACCTTCCCCAATTGGAACAGATTCGTGCACGATGTTAGGGATCGAAAGTAAAACATTTTTTAACTTGTTTTCTAGCTCTTTTACTTCTTCTTCCTTCTTCTTGATTAGCTTTGAAATTTCTCTAGCTCTTTTTATTAACTCCGGCTTCCTCTTATTTTTTATCATTTCGGAAAGAACATTTCTCTCGTGTCTAAGTTTATTGAGATTTGTAATTTCAGCTCTCCATTTTTTATCCAATTCTATGGCAATTTCAACTATTTTTGTATCCTCACCTCTCTTTTTCTGGGATTCAATCAAAACCTGAGGATTTTCTCTTAAATATTTAAGGATGCTCCACATCTTTAATCACTAAGTCCAGACCATCTTTTAAATTCTACTTGGATATCTAACTTTTCCAAAACCCTTCCGACTATATTATCAATTAGATCATCAATTGTTTTTGGCTTTATATAAAATGCTGGAACAGGTGGCATGATAATTGCACCCATCTCTGCCAAAAGTAGGAGTGTTCTTAAGTGACCAATGTGTAAAGGGCTTTCTCTAATGAGTATAATTAAGGGTCTTCTCTCTTTTAGCGTTACATCGGCTGCTCTGGTAATTAAGTTGTTTGTGATTCCATAAGCTATAGATGATGCGGTGTTAATGCTGCATGGTGCAATAATCATACCGTCGTGGTAGAAAGACCCACTAGATATTGGAGCGGTAAGATCGTCATACTCAAAATATTTGTAGGCAAGTTTTTTTAACTCCTCTACGGATATACCCGTTTCTAGTTCAAGTATTTTCTTGGCAGTGTTGGAAACAATTAAGTATGTTTCTACATTGCACTTTGAAAGCTTTTTTAATATATTGACACCGAATATTTGGCCTGAAGCTCCACTTAGGGCTATAATTATTCTTTTTTTCTTACTACTAAGCTTGTCGTTTTTATTGTGAAGCTTTATCATTCTGTATCACCGTTTTAGTTTATTTAACACCAAATGCTTACCTCAAATGAATACACTCACCTGCAGATATTGCATGTACTTGGTTGGAGTCCGATTTAACCAATAAATTACCATCATTGTTTATATCAATAGCTAAGCCAGTAATTGTTGAAGTAGGAGTAATAACTTTAACTTTTTTACCGATAGTGTCAGATAATTTTCTCCACTCATTTATAATGTAATTCCAGTTTTGCTTTAAAGCCACATCATATAGGTTAAAGAAATTGGAAAGTATACTTTCCAATATTTTGCTTATCCTTTCAGGTTTACCAGTAATATCTTTTATAGAGACAGCATTGCTTAGATTATGGGGCAAATCGTTATTTACGTTGACACCAATACCAATTATTACCAGTGGGGACTCATATTCTCCGATAGTCTCGCACAAAATTCCACATACTTTTTTTCCATTGATCAATACATCGTTTGGCCACTTTAATCTAGCATTTAGAAATTTTAAAGCTTTACACACCGAAATTCCGGCTAATAAAGAAACTTTTGGTAAATCTTGTATGGAAAAAACTCTAGGGAGTGTGATTGTAAAATATAATCCGCCTTTCTCGCTATGCCAGGTTCTACCAAACCTACCTTTTCCTTTGGTTTGTTTTTCTGCAATTATTAGTAGATTTGGTTTACCTTCATCTTTAGCTCTTATATTTGTGGAGTCTACAATTTTATAATAATGTATCTCCTTTATTGGTTTATTTTGTCCTATTATATTTAATTTCTTGCAAATTTTTAGCACTTCAAACGGTGATAAATCAGGGCAACTTTTTAACTCATACCCAAATCCTTTTTTTGATTCTATTTCATACCCAAATCTTTTTAATTTTCTAATGGTCTTCCAAATTGAAGTTCTACTAACCTCTAACTCTTTTGCGATATCTTCTCCAGAAATGGGACCATTTAATAGTTTTTCAAGAACCTTGTAAGTTGGATCGTCTTGAGTTAGAATCACCTTCATTTAACGACACTTGCAATCTTTGTATTATTAAAACTTAAGGAATTAGGAATTAATTAAACTTTTAAGAGGTAAAATTGAAGCGGACGTGTTAACTTAAGGGTGCAAGCTTTAAATATTGAATATATATGCTTTTCGCGCTAAGTTAACACGTCCAATTGAAGCAAAAGAAAATATTATAATAAGGTAAGCTTTTTCTTTTTCTGTGTATTTGGCGGTAAGTAGTAAAAAGGATATAGCATCGCAAAACATAAAACAGAAAATTTTGGAAATGGTAAATGTTGTAAAGGATGAAAGAAAAGAACAGTATCACTTTTATTTTACCGACTATGATTTAATTCTTGTAGAAATAGATGATGACTTAATATATAGTGATTATTTGGATCAAAGGTTAAGAAAATACATTGAATTTGATGAAATCTTATTTTTATCTAGACATAGCAGCAAAGATAGGAGAAAAATATTTTCCACGCATTGTACAGGTAATCTTGAGTCCGCAGAGTACGGTGGAAAGCCGTATTCTTTAGCAATACCAGCTAGTTTCACGATGAAAAATTTTCTTCTGGCATTAAGCAAAAGAATAAATAGAAAACCAGAATTTCAAATTATGCTTGAGGCTACGCATCATGGACCTACTGAAATTAATGTACCAATGGCGTTTTACGAAATAGGCTCTACTGAGGAAGAATGGAAAGATTTAAAAGCAGCAGAAATTGTTGCGGAATCGCTACTTGAAGCTATACAGAATAAAAGAA
The DNA here is from genome assembly GCA_964498465.1 of uncultured archaeon. GTDB lineage: Archaea > Halobacteriota > Archaeoglobi > Archaeoglobales > Archaeoglobaceae > CAZCHG01. The sequence continues at coordinate 19,937 of CAZCHG010000002.1, forward strand.
AGTGGAAAATAGCAGTAGGTATAGGCGGAACACATTATGTACCCAGACAAACAGAAATAATGTTAGAAACTGAGTTCTGTTTTGGACATAATTTTGCAAAGTATACGTTTGATTACCTTAACACTGATATATTAATTTTGGCAGCAAAAATTAGTAAGGCAGAGTGTTTTATTATAGATGAAAAATCTGTAAATAAAGCAGTTAAAAAAATTGTGGAGGATGCAGCAAAATCTCTTGGCATACCGGTATATAAGACTAAAGAGATAAAGAAAAAGTATAAGCTACAAGAGATATAAGTATTAATTTTCTCTCTTACTAAAATTCAAGGCAAATAACTCTGGTGGAATTTTGAACTCTTAGACAAAGCTTTGCTGAGAGAAAAGCTAGTTAAAGTGTAATTTTTGTATTTTTGACTTGTAAAAATTTGCAGAAAACTTTAGAGAAAATGTTAAATTTAAAACAAAAACGAAAGGCATAGTAATAGTTTCCTAACATAAAATTTTTTAAAGTTAAAGAAAAAAGCTTCTCTGAAAATAAAGACTAGGGAGGTAAAATAATGGTAAAGATGAAAAAAGCAAGAACTAGAACACCGCCCTTAATGTCATCGGCTGGAATAATGAGGTACTTTGAGGAGGAGAAAACGCAGATTAGAATTAGTCCAAAAAGTGTAGTAGTTTTTGGGCTAATGATAGGAGTATTGCTGCTATTTCTTAATGCATACTACGGTTTATGGCCAAGATAACTTTTTAGACTAAGTCATTTTGGTTGCTATTTGTTTTAATTTCTTTAAATTTAAATTTCGATATCAAAAGTTTGGAAAATGTCTGTGAAATGTCAAATTTTTTGAAGTGAAACAAAATGGACTACACACTACTTGTGATTTTAATATTTTTAATATATTGGACTTTTATATCTATTCTAAAACGCAAAAAGAGATTAGATGGTAGAATAACTGCTATAGGCCCTCTGCTAATGATAAGAACAAGTAAAGGTTTAAACTTCCTCGAGAAACTCTCAAAAAATAAAAAATTTTGGAGAACAATTGCTAACTTGGGAACTCCTTCAGTGTTTGCTGGTATGTTTTTCATGTTCACATTGATAGTATTGATGAATGCTATGATGATCTCTTCACCCCCACCACCGTCACCAGTGACAAATCCGAGAAATGCCTTACTAATTCCAGGAGTAAACGAGTACATACCGCTGGTTTGGGGATTAATTGGTTTAATAGTCACTTTAATTGTACATGAATTCTCTCATGCAATTTTATGCAGAGTAGAAAATGTAAAAGTAAAAGCACTGGGTTTGCTGATGATACTTGTGCCAATTGGAGGTTTTGCTGAACCAGATGAGAAAGAACTCTCTGGAAAAAACTCTAAAACCACAAGAATACAAAGAATTAGAATTTATTCCGCAGGAGTTATAAGTAACTTTATAACAGCAACTTTTGCGTTTGCAATTTTTTTCATTCTGTTAAATTCTGTTACACCAGTTCCAGGAGTTTATGTAGTTAGCGTTTATAAAGATTTTCCAGCTTATGAAGCAGGTATACGGGAAGGTATGTCTATTATAAAGATTGATGGTGATAAGGTTTTAAGTATCAAAGATTTTGCGGAAAAACTAAGAAATACAACTCCAGGTCAGATCATAACGGTTACTGTTCTTTTTAACGATGTAGAACGAGAATATAAGGTTAAATTGACAAAAGCACCAAAAGGAGATCATGGATTTATGGGTGTAGTTGTTAAGGATCCAACATTAACTTTGAAAGTTCTTAAAAGGATACCAGAATATTTGTACTCCCCACAAGGATGGTTAATTCTAATTGGTATGCCTCTAACGTTTACTGGATTTGGAGAAGATGCAAGTATGTGTTTCAAGCCCACTGGATTTTGGAAGAACTACGGTAATTTAATATTTTACCTTTTAAACGTATTTTATTGGATTGGATGGCTAAATTTCTATGTTGGATTATTCAACTGCCTTCCAGCAATACCTCTTGATGGAGGAAAAGTTTTGCATGAAGTATTAGCTGGAATATTAACTAGAAAGTTTGGCGAAAAAGGAGAAAATATTTCCAGAACGGTTATAAATTTCTTAGCAATATTTATATTTACATCTATATTTTTGTCAATACTAATTCCAAATCTAAGATTAAGATGAATGGTTTTCACTTTGTAGAAAATTTCCAAAAATATTAGCTGAAAAATTCCTAAAGTCTTAAGATTTTTAATTTAAAGAAAAATTTTAGGCGTGATTTTATGAGGATAAAACCGCTATGCCCGGCATGCTTACTAAGTAGAGCATATCTGGAAGCAAAAATGGCTACGAAGGATCAAAACAAAATTAAAAAAGCAATAGAGGTAGCATTGAAAATACTCAGCGAGGAGTATCCAAAGGGTGGGATTAATGCTGTTATAGCTACAAAAATGCATAGAAAAGTTTATGAAGTCTTAGGGACGAAAGATCCATATGCTGAAGTGAAAAGAAAGGCAAATATGATTGCATTAAACTCTTTACCTGCTGTAAAGGATTTTATTAATAAACAGGAAGACCCCTTCAAGGCATCAGCAATAGCATCAATTATTGCAAATACATTTGACTATGGAGTAATGGGGCACAAAGTAGAAGAAGATTTTTTGGATTTCTTTTTTAAAAAATATAAGAGAGGTCTAAAAATTGATAATTTAGATGAAATAAGAAAAATAGTAAAAAACGGATATGTTGTATATTTAGCTGATAACGCTGGGGAGATAGTGATTGATACACTTTTCATGAGAGAGATAAAAAAGCTATGTAAATGGTTAACCGTGGTGGTTAGAGGAAGACCAATATTAAATGATGCAACAATTAGCGATGCAATAATAGCTAAAGTTGACAAAGTATCGGATGAAGTTTTGACCAACGGGTTGGGTGCAATTGGTATAATAGAGGAAGAATTACCTCCAGTAACTCTCAAAAGGTTAGAAAACGCAGATATTATAATTGCAAAAGGTATGGCCAATTATGAATGTTTATCTGAAGGAAGATTTAAACCTATAGCTTTTTTATTGACAGCAAAATGTGAACCTGTAGCAGAAGACATTAATGTTGAAATTGGAGATATGGTAGCAATACTGAAATCTTGATATTTTATTATTTTAATTTTATAAAATCGTTGCTTGCAAAACCTCGCTTTTCAAAACAGGATACGCAAGGGGGTTGACGGGTGGGGTTTGTTGGCGGTAGTTTAAAATACTCCGAATTTTTACGAAAAGATGGAAAGTTTCCGATGAAGTCCCCTTGCGGAAGAGATGGCAAAGTTTAGCCCATCGGATAAAAAGTCCGATGGGATGGGGGAGCTGTATCCCCCTGAACTCCCGTATGAAGCTTTGCCATGGAGGCAGGTAGAACGGAAGAAGCTCCGCCCTTTAGGGCGGGGGTAGCTCACACCAATAAGTGTAAAGTTTACCTTCAGTCGCTGAGAAGGCCCCGTCCGTAACAGTAGATACCAAGGTTCAAATTTTTGGCAACCAAGTATTTTAAAGTGCCTTTATAAAGTTTATAAACTTGGTTGCCAAACTTTGTCATCTACTGGATAAGATGGGAAGGAGACGCTTGGTGATATCTCTATAATAGGTAATTTAGGAAAAAATAAGAAAAAGATGCGGAAATAGGTACTGTTATATTATCGTCTATGTATTTTCCAAGGATTTTGCTTTGCCTTTCTACTAGACTTGAAATTAGAAATGATAAAAACATTGCAAACTCTGCAACTTTGATGTAATACTTTAAAATGATTAAATACATAAATAAGAATACTACTGTGGATGATAAAAACATAGATATTGTCGGTAATGCCTTAAACTTATTTAATTTCATTCTTTTTATAATTCCAGAAACACCATCACCTATAGAGCTAGCTACTATGCCTATGAAGCAAGCATCCATTGGTAGAAAAATTGTAATAATTAAAGCGGAGATACCAAAGTATATATGAGCGCCAATTTTTTCTCTCTCATAATCTCTTAGTAGAAAACTCGGAAAAAATCTTGAATCTCTTTTTCTTAAAATTTCAAGTGCAAGAAAAAGTAATAAAGCTATACTTATAAAAATTATAAGGTAAAATCTCCCAATAAGAATGTACAGTGGAATGTAGCCAACTCCTAAAAAATGTATAATTTTTCGAAAAATTTCCTTTTTAAATGATCTCACTTCCAGGTTTAACATCTTTTTCTGGTAATAGAAGAACTGGTTTGTTATTATCGTTTATTGCTAACAACATGCCTTGACTTTCAACACCCATTATTGTTGCAGGTTTTATATTGACTAAGATTGGAACCAATTTGTTTACAAGATCTTCTGGAGAATACTGCTCGGCAATTCCAGCTACGATTTGTCTGGTCTCCCCTCCAATATCAACAATTAGTTTTATTAATTTTTTACTACCTTTTATCCTTTCTGCTTCTAAAATTTTTCCAATTTTAATTTTTAACTTCTTAAAATCGTCTATCGTTACTAATTCTTTTTCAATTTCTGAAGTCTCTTCTCTAGATCTTTTTTTAATTCTATTAATTAATATAGATTCCAGTTTTTTAATTTTCTCATCATCGATTTTTTCAAATGGAATTTCGGGTTTATCAATCCTTAATTTTCTAGTAATTTTGAGAGCATCATCAATTTTTGCGTTTTTTACATCGATTTCAAAGATTTTACTGAGTTTTTTCATTGTTTTTGGTAAAACTGGGTATGAAAATATTACTATAGCTTTAATTAACTGCAAACATGAAGAAATAACTTTTTTACACTCATTTTTATCTTTTTTGATGAGATTCCATGGCTCTTTGCTTTGGAAATAATTGTTTCCGAATACAGCTAAACTCATAAATGCATCGCTTAGAGCTTTAAACTCCCATACCTTTAAAGCATTAATTATCGCATTTTTAGTCTCTTGGATCTTGTTTAGGATCTCATTATCAACTGAGTCAATTTCAATCTCACCAAAATTTTTCCACGCAAAATGTAACACTCTGTATATGAAGTTACCCAGATTTGCAACAAGCTCGTTATTTACTTTATCTCTAAACTCTTTCCATGAGAAGTTTAAGTCCTTTTGATGCGATGTGTAATTTACTATGTAAAATCTAAGATAGTCTGGATTTAAACCTTGGAGAAGATAATCCTCATCTACCCAAACTACGTATCCTCTGCTTTTTGAGAAGGTTTTGCCCTCTACTTTAACCATTCCACTAGCTACGATATTCTTAGGAAGTTTATATCCGGCAGCTTTTAAAAGGGCTGGCCAGAAAATGCAGTGATGGTAAACTATATCCAGCCCGATAAAGTGTGTAATATCGCCCTCTTTCAGCCATATTTCCTTCCAGTCAAATCCTAACTTCTTAGAAGCTTCCTCTGTGAATGAAATGTAACCTATAGGTGCATCAACCCAGACGTATACAACTAAGTTTTCCTCTCCAGGGAATTTTACACCCCATTCCAAATTTCTAGTTATACACCAATCTTTAAGCTCTTTTTTGACCCACTCTTTTGCATAGTTTATTGCATTTTCTGTACCATTTAGATTATTAAGAAAATCCATTAAAAAATCTTTAAACGCACTTAATTTGAAGAAATAATGTTTCTGTTTTTTTAGTATTGCTTTAGTTCCACATATTTTGCACTTTGGATCTAAAATCTCACCAGGTTCTAAATGTCTGCCACATCCTTGGTCACACTCATCACCTCTTGCTGGGCTACCGCAGTAAGGGCAAATTCCTTCTACGTATCTATCTGGTAGAAATCTTTGGCATTTTGGACAGTATGACAACTCTATTTCCTTTGCATAAACGTATCCATTATCTATTAATTTTTTAACTATTTCTTGCGTTCTTTTGTGGTTATATTCTGCATCAGTTCTGCCAAAGAAATCAAATTCTATTTCAAGAGCTTTAAATATTTTAATGAAATGCTCGTGATATTTGTTTACGAGCTCCTGTGGAGTTACACCCTCTTTCTCAGCATTAACCACGATAGGAGTCCCGTGACAATCGCTTCCGCATATAAAAATAACTTTCTCTCCAAGCATTCTTAGATATTTTACATAGACATCAGCGGGTATATATGTTCTTAAATGACCAATATGAGCCTTTCCGTTTGCATAAGGTAATCCACAGGTTACGAGTTTCACAGGATCACCTCAATCTAAAGTTATTTTGGTGATTAACCAGTTTATCATAATAAGCTTCCTTTAGTACTTCTTACTTCTTCACCTTCTATTTTAATTGCATCCTTGAAAGATTTTGCAAAGGCTTTAAAAATAGCCTCAATCATGTGATGTAAATTTTTACCTTTAACTTGTATGTACGCGTTGATACCAGAGGTTCTGCATAAAGTTTCAAAGAAATGCTGAAACACTTCAGCATCAACACCCTCTATGTAGCCTTTTATTTCACCGTCTAGGTTAAATATTCCTCTACCGCTTATATCAATTCCGCAAATAGCAACGCTCTCGTCCATAGGTATTATGCAGCTACCAAATCTTTTTATGCCTTTTTTATCGCCTAAAGCTTTCCTTATACTTTCACCCAAGGCAATTCCTACGTCTTCGATAATGTGATGTTTGAGATCACCACTAGCTTTTATAGTAACTTTGATCTCTGAATGTAAAGCTAAAGTTTCAAGCATGTGATTAAAAAAGGGTATAGTAGTCTCGATTTCATAGCCTTTATCATCCAAATCAACTTCCACGAGGACATCAGTTTCCTTTGTTTTTCTTTTAACTCTCGCAAATCTCATTAAAAACACCAGTCTTAGTTTAGCTCATTAATTCAGTTAGATCACGGAAATTTAATTTACCTGTGTATAAAGCACTACCGATTATTACACCTCTGGCACCTAATTGTTTTATTTTAATTATTTCATCTTTCTTGCAAATTCCACCTGAGACATACACGGGTTTGCTTGATAGACTTAATATTTGGCTGATTAATGTAATATTAGAACCCCTCATTAAACCCTCAACGTCAACATTTGTAAATAAAAAGGATACTTCTTCCTTGTTGTATTTTTTGATTAAATCATATACCGATAATCTAGTTCTCCTTTTCCACCCTTCTATGACTATTATTTCCTTTTTTGCATCAGCAGCAATTATAATTTTCTTGGGATATCTTGAAATCAGTTTTTTAACGAACCATTCATTTGTTACAGCTGAAGTGCCAAGTATTATTTTGTCAATTCCAGCATTTAGTAGTTTGTTAGCCAATTTCTCATTTCTTATACCTCCTCCAACATGAAGTTTGCAGTTTACTTTCTCTCTTATGTTTAAAATTACATCTAAATTTTTCATACTTCCTTTTAGGGCACCATCTAGGTCTACTATATGTATGATTCTTGCGCCAGATTTTTCCCAAAATTTAGCAATTTTTAGTGGGTCATTATCCGAAAATATTAGTTTATTTGGGTCACCTTGCTGTAATTGCACACATTTTCCATCCATTAAATCTACAGCTGGGATAACATCAAATTTAGTCATACAAGTTAAACTTTTTTAATCATTGGTAAATTTAAATGTTCAGTTTCATAGTTGTTTAAGAATTACTAGTAAAAAAGTTAAAGAAAATTAAAAAATTAAATTAGAAACCACAAAGTAAAAGAAAAGTCAGATTTTAGCCATATTTAGACTTTCCATCTTTATTTAATTTTTATATTATAAAATAATAATAAACTATCTAAGAAAATCTAATCATAAAAGTTAAAAAGCGATTGTAGAAACTCATAAAATAGTAGGTGGGCTCGTAGCTCAGCCAGGTAGAGCAACGGGCTTTTAACCCGTTGGTCGCGGGTTCAAATCCCGTCGAGCCCGCTTTTTTATCTCTTTTTAAAAACTATTTTATTTTGCAATCCTACTACAAGTTAGTTTTTAATTTGAAGTAGAAACAGAATAAGAAGCGAAAATTTGTCGTAATTTTTAAACCGTTAATTTTTAATTTTTCTCTCTCTGACAGAAAAGTTAACTAGGATAAACTTTATTTTGAAGTTAAGATTAATCTTTAATTTTGAAATAGGTGAGATTTGATGACCAAATTTAGGTTGCAGGATCATATACTGGTTCCTAAGCATGAGGTTTTATCTAAGGAAGAAGCTGAGGAAGTACTTAAGACTCTCGGCATAAGAAAAGAGCAATTACCAAAAATAAAAGTTACTGATCCTATTGCGAAAGAAATTGGGGCTAAAGTTGGAGACATTGTCAGAATAATAAGAGATAGTCCTACTGCTGGGAAATCAATTGCATACAGATTAGTAGTTTAATTTAAGGTAGTTTCTCATTTGAAGATTGGTGATGTAAATGTTGGATAGAAGGGTTCTTGCTCGAGCTTATTTTACCCATGAAAGACTGGTAAGACACCAAATTGATTCATTTAACAGATTTCTTGATGAAGGATTACAAAAGGTAATTGATGAGCAAGGTAAAATAGATTTGGATATCCCAGATACATATGTTAAGTTGGGTAAGATTTGGGTTAGTAGACCCATTATAAAAGAAGCTGACGGAACTCAGTCTATTTTGTATCCAGCTGAGGCAAGACTTAGAAATTTAACCTATGCGGCACCAATTTATCTAGAAGCACAAGTTGTTGATGAAGGGAAAGAACTTGAAGAAGAAGTTGTTGAAATAGGAATGCTACCAATCATGCTAAAAAGTAAAGCCTGTAATTTGAATTACGTCGATGATGTTACGAAAGTTGGAGAAGACCCACTGGATCCTGGAGGTTACTTCATTATTAATGGTACAGAAAGAGCCCTAGTTACACTTGAGGACTTAGCACCTAATAAAATTTTACTGGAAAGAGAAGAAAGATATGGTGAAAAAGTAGAAGTTGCAAAAGTTTTCAGTCAGAGAGCTGGGTACAGAGCACTGGTAATTGTGGAAAGGGGTAAAGATAATATACTTGAGGTATCATTTCCACAGTTACCAAGGAGCATCCAATTTGTAGTTCTAATGAAGGCATTGGGAGTTGAAACTGACGAAGAAATAGTAAGAATGGTGAGCGATAATCCAGAAATTATGAAGTTTATGCTTGAGAATGTTGAAGTAGCTGAGGTGGAAACTCAAGAGGAGGCAATAGAGTACATAGGTAGAAGAGTAGCACCGGGACAAAGCAGAGAATATAGAATAAACAGAGCAAATCAGGTTTTAGATCAGTACTTCTTACCTCACTTAGGTACTGACCCAGAAGCTAGAAGAGCTAAGGCATTTTTCTTGGCAAGAATGGCTGAGGCAGTGTTTGAGTTAGCCTTAGGCTTAAGAATGGAAGATGATAAAGATCATTATGCTAATAAGAGACTAAAGCTTGCCGGAGATTTAATGGAAGAAATATTCAGAGTAGCATTTTTAAGATTAGTTAAGGATGTTAAATACCAGCTGGAAAGAGCTAAAGTTAGAGGAAGACCACTAAAAATGTCCACGGCAGTCAGAGCTGATGTATTAACTGATAGAATTATGCATCCTATGGCTACTGGAAATTGGGTTGGAGGCAGAACTGGAGTATCGCAGTTAATTGATAGACACAATTACTTGTCGGTTTTGTCTCATTTAAGAAGAGTAGTCTCTCCTTTGTCTAGGTCTCAACCTCATTTTGAAGCTAGAGATCTACATCCAACACAGTGGGGTAGAATATGTCCAAATGAAACTCCAGAAGGGCCGAACTGTGGATTGGTTAAAAACTTTGCACAGTATACAGAAGTTAGCATAGGAGTTGATGAGGAAGAAATAAAAGGAATACTTTACAGTTTGGGTGTTGAACCGATAAGACCTTTTAAAGGTGGTTAGCCATGAGAAAAGCAAGAGTTTATGTTAACGGTGCGTTAATTGGCTTTCATGAAGATGGCAAAGCTTTAGCAGAGTTAATAAGGGAATTAAGAAGAAAGGGAAAGATATCCAATCAAATAAATGTAGCTTATTACCCTGATTCAAATGAAGTTAGAATTAATACTGATGCTGGCAGAGCTAGAAGACCGCTTATAGTTGTAAAGGATGGAAAACCACTTGTTACTGAGGAACACATTGAAAAATTGAAATCGGGCGAGTTAACTTTTGATGACCTAGTTAAAATGGGATTAATCGAATTTTTAGATGCTGAAGAAGAAGAAAATGCATACATAGCCGTAAACGAGGAAGAACTAACTCCTGAACATACACACCTTGAATTAGATCCAAGCTTAATTGTTGGAATTTGTACAGGATGTATACCTTATGCTGAACATAACGCATCACCAAGAAATACAATGGGTGCAGCGATGACCAAACAAAGCTTAGGCTTACCTTATGCAAATCTAGCATGGAGAGCAGATACAAGAGGACATCTTTTACATTATCCTCAGATACCTATAGTTACAACTGATACGCAGAAGGAAATTAAATTTGATGAAAGACCTTCAGGTCAGAATTTCGTTGTTGCTGTGATTAGCTATGAGGGATATAATATAGAAGATGCGCTTATATTTAACAAGGCTAGTATTGACAGAGGTTTAGGAAGGTCACACTTCTTTAGAACATACGAAACTGAAGAAATTAGATATCCTGGAGGTCAGGAAGATAAGTTTGAAATTCCTGGAGCAGATGTTTCTGGATTCAGAGGAGCCGAAGCTTATGCACATTTAGACGAAGATGGATTAGTTTTTCCTGAAACAGAAGTAGGACCAGATGATGTATTAGTTGGAAAAACATCACCTCCAAGATTTCTTGAAGAACCAACAGAGTTTGGAATCACTAAACAGAAAAGAAGAGAAACATCAGTTACTATGAGGTCCAATGAGAGAGGAATAGTTGATGCTGTCTTCATCATGCAATCCGAAAGTGGATCAAAATTAGCCAAAGTTAGAGTAAGAGACTTGAGAATTCCAGAACTAGGAGATAAATTTGCATCAAGACACGGACAAAAGGGAGTTATAGGTATGATAGTACCTGAGGAAGACATGCCCTTCACGGAAACTGGAATTGTGCCAGACATGATTATAAATCCGCATGCAATTCCATCTAGAATGACAATTGGACATGTCTTGGAAATGATTGGAGGAAAAGTTGGATGCTTGGAAGCAAGAAGAGTAGATGGAACAATATTTCACGGAGAAAAGGAGGAAGATCTAAGAGAAGCTTTAAAGAAATTTGGATTCAATTACACAGGGAAGGAAGTAATGTATGATGGCATAACAGGAAAAAGATTTACAGCTGATATTTTTGTGGGAGTTATATATTATCAGAAATTGTATCACATGGTTTCGAGCAAAATACACGCCAGAAGCAGAGGTCCAGTTCAAGTTTTGACAAGACAACCAACAGAAGGTAGAGCTAGAAAAGGTGGATTAAGATTCGGAGAAATGGAAAGAGATGTGTTAATAGGACATGGAGCTGCGCTGTTATTAAAGGATAGGTTGCTGGAGGAGTCAGATAAAGTTGAAGTTTATGTGTGCGGAAACTGTGGACATGTGGCAACATATGACTTTAGGAAAGGTTATGCCTATTGTCCAGTATGTGGAGATGATAGCAATATACACAAAGTCGAAATGAGTTATGCTTTTAAGTTGCTTTTAGATGAACTAAAATCAATGATGATAGTTCCAAGGTTAATTTTAACAGATAAAATCTGAATGAGTCTTGAATTGATTATGTTCATTTTTTACATTTGTTAAGGAGGTGCAATTTTATTGGTTCCAAAAAGAATTGGCGCAATAAAGTTTGAAATTTTGAATCCGCAGGAAGTTAGAAAGCTAAGTGTAGCAAAAATAGTAACTCCAGAAACTTACGATGATGATGGATATCCCATTGAAGGAGGGTTAATGGACCCAAGACTTGGCGTAATTGACCCAGGATTAAGGTGCAAGACGTGTGGCGGTAAAGCTGGAGAATGTTTGGGACACTTTGGACATATCGAATTAGCTGCACCGGTAATACATGTTGGTTATGCTAAACTTATTGCAAAGCTGCTTAATGCAACTTGTAGAAAGTGTGGAAGAGTTTTACTGAAAGACGAAAAGAGAGATAAGTTTATTCAGGAAATAGAAAAAAGAAAGAAATTAGGTCAAGAATATGACGACATTATTAAAGAAGTATTTAGAGTAACAAAGTCTGTAAAGAAATGTCCTCACTGTGGTGCTGAGCAGATTGAAGTAAAATTTGAGAAACCAACATTTTTCTATGAGGAAGGTCATAAGCTTACTCCTAAGGATATAAGAGAAAGACTTGAAAGAATACCTGATGAGGATCTTTATGTTTTTGGTTTAAATCCATCAGCGATGAGACCAGAATGGCTAGTTCTAACTGTTTTACCAGTACCGCCAGTAACTGTTAGACCATCTATTATACTTGAAACGGGACAGAGAAGTGAGGACGACCTTACACATAAGTTAGTTGACATAATTAGAATAAATCAAAGATTTCTTGAAAATAAAGAAGCTGGAGCTCCACAACTGATACTTGAGGACTTATGGGAGCTTTTACAGTACCATGTTACTACCTATTTAGATAATGAAGTAAGTGGAATACCTCCAGCTAGACATAGAAGCGGAAGACCACTGAAAACTCTATCACAGAGACTCAAAGGAAAAGAAGGAAGATTCAGAGGAAGTCTTTCTGGAAAAAGAGTTAATTTCTCAGCTAGAACTGTAATAAGTCCTGATCCAAACCTGAGTATAAATGAGGTAGGAGTACCTAAGGAAATTGCGGAAGAGTTAACAGTAACTATGTATGTTACGGAAAAGAATATTGAAGAAGCAAGAGAGTACATACTAAGAAAAGAACATCCTAGGGCCAATTATGTTATAAGACCAGATGGAAGAAGAATAAGAGTTATGGATACAAACAGAGAAGAACTAGCAGAAAAAATAGAACCTGGATGGATAGTGGAGAGACAATTAAAGGATGGTGATGTAGTTTTATTTAATAGACAACCATCGCTCCATAGAATGAGTATAATGGCACATTATGTTAAAGTTTTGCCGTATAAGACATTTAGATTAAATCCAGCAGTTTGTCCACCTTACAATGCAGATTTTGATGGAGATGAAATGAATTTACATGTTCCTCAGAGTTTAGAAGCTCAGGCTGAAGCAAAAATACTAATGAGCGTTCAGGAGCATATACTTTCTCCAAGATTTGGTGGACCAATAATAGGAGGTATACATGATCATATTAGTGGACTATATTTGTTAACAAGGGGTGAAAAATTATTTACAAAAGAAGAAGTCATGAATTTAATAAAGCCTCTTGAGATATCTGAATTACCGCCTCCAAAGTACAAAGATAAGGGCCTATGGACAGGTAAACAAATCTTTAGCATGATTTTACCAAAAATTAATCTTGAATTTAAAGCTGCAATCTGCCAAGGTTGTGAAGTGTGTAAAGGAAAGAATTGTCCACACGATGCCTACGTTATAATAAGAAACGGTGAACTAATAAGTGGAACCATAGATGAAAAAGCGGTTGGAGCGTTTAAGGGCCTAATTATAGATGAAATAACTAGGAAATATGGTACGGATATGGCTAGAAAATTCATAGATAACATGACTAAATTAGCAATTCAAGCAATCATGTATTTTGGATTTACACTGGGTATAAATGATGAGGACATACCTGAGGAAGCTTTAGAGCAAATTAAGGAAGTTATAGCTGAAGCCGAAAGAAAAGTTGAAGAATTAATTGAAACTTATAAGAAGGGTCTACTGGAACCTATGCCTGGAAGAAGCCTCGAAGAAACACTTGAAGTAAAAATAATGCAAACTTTAGGTAAAGCTAGAGATAAAGCAGGAAAAATAGCCAGTAAATATTTAGGTATGGATAATCCGGCAGTGATAATGGCAGTTTCAGGAGCTAGAGGATCAATGTTAAATCTTACACAAATGGCAGCATGTATAGGACAGCAATCAGTTAGAGGAGAGAGAATAAAAAGAGGTTATGCTTACTCTAACAGAACTTTACCGCACTTTAAACCGGGAGATCTTGGTGCAAGGGCCAGAGGTTTTGTTAGAAGTAGCTATAAGGGAGGATTAAGTCCAGTAGAATTCTTTTTCCATGCAATGGGTGGAAGGGAAGGTTTAGTGGACACCGCGGTTAGAACATCGCAGTCTGGATATCTACAAAGGAGATTAATAAATGCTTTACAGGATCTGAAGGTTGAATACGATGGTACTGTAAAAGAGCAGACATCAGGAACATTGGTTCAGTTCAGATATGGCGAAGATGGAGTTGATCCGATGAAAAGCTTTAGAGGAAAAGCAGTTGACGTTAAAAGAATAGTTAGTGAAATATTAGCTGAGGAAGGTGTTAAGAAATGAACTATGATGAACTTTTAGAGAAATACCCTATGCCCTTATCAATAAAAGAGGAGATTAAAAAAGAATTAGAGAAAATTAAAGCGGATAAAAAGTTAGCTGAGAAAATAATAAAAAGATGCTATGAAACTTACTTATCAAACTTAATAGAACCAGGAGAAGCTGCAGGAATAGTTGCAGCACAATCTATTGGAGAGCCTGGTACCCAGATGTCTTTACCACCTTGGGAAAAAATCATAATCAAAGAAAGTGAAGCTGGAGGAATAAAAATAGTGGAAATTGGTAAACTCGTTGACAAATTCATTGACAAATTTGGATGTAAAAGAGAAGGTCCACATGAAATCTGTGAGGTTGAAGAATCTGGTGTATATGTTCTAAGTTTGGATGAGAATGAAAAAATAAAATGGAAAAAAGTGGTTAATTTTATCAGACACGAATTTAAAGGCAAATTAATAAGTATTGAGACCGAATTAGGAAGAAGAATAACTGCTACTCCAAATCACTCTTTTGTTACTAAGATTAATGGCAGAATAGTACCTATAGAGGGACGCAAACTAAAAATTGGTGATAAAATCCCTATTTTAACTAAAATGCCAAGCAATGAGCGAGTAAAAATAAGTAATTCGCTGAAAGAATCAGAACATTTTGAGGCTGGATACAGTTATGCAAAGGAATTAATTAAAACGTTTGAAGAAAGTTCCGTAGTATGCCAGGAAAATCAAAAATTAAAAGCACTTGCTTACGATGGTGCTAGTTTTGACCTGATTTGCAGGATAAATCAAGTGTTAAATTCCAGTGATGAATTTGCACTAGGATTCATAAAAGGTATCTTGGATGAAAACGGGAAAAATCTTGAAAATGATAGGTTAAGAATAGTTTTTAAGTCAAATGATTTAGCTAATTTAGTATCCTTGTTGTTCTCTAGATTTGGAATACCCGTAATGAAAATAAGAGAGAGTTGTGAAAACACAATAGTTTTAGAGACTTTAAATATATTTAACATGGAGTTAAGAAATAAATTGAAGAGTTCAAACAAAAAAGACATTTACTGGGACAGAATTAAAAGTATAAGTGAGATATACTATGAAGGAAAAGTTTACGACATATCAGTGGAGGGTCTGGAAACTTTTGTTACGTTTGATGGAGTTGTAACACATAATACGATGAGGACATTCCATTATGCTGGAGTTGCAGAAATTGACGTTACGTTAGGTTTACCTAGGCTTATAGAAATACTGGACGTCAGAAAGAATCCATCTACACCTATGATGACTATAAGATTAACTGAGGAATACGCAAAGGACAAAGAAAAGGCTAAGGAAGTGGCGAATAGAATAGAAGCCACAACAGTATTTGACGTTGCAGATGTAATAACGGATATAAAAGATATGACAATAGTTATAAACTTAAAAAAGGAGTTACTCGACAAAAAACAGCTAAGTGTGGAAGAAGTCAAAAAGAAGCTTGAAAAGAACTTAAAAATGGAAATAGGGGAAGGAAAAAATGAGTATCAACTGATAATAAGGATACCAGAGCCATCTTATAAGCTACTTATGGATACATTTGGAAAGTTAAGAAAGATAATCATTGCAGGAATAAAGGAGATAAGGAGAGTTATAATCAGAAAAGAAGGGGATGAATACGTTCTTTACACAGAGGGATCAAATTTAAAGAAAGTTATGAAAGTGAAGGGGGTTGACTTTACAAGAACGCTAACAAATAATATCTATGAAATTTACGAGGTACTTGGAATTGAAGCGGCTAGAAATGCGGTAATTAGGGAGGCTATGTCTACGTTGCAGGAACAAGGGTTAGAAGTTGACATTAGGCACATAATGTTAGTTGCTGACGCTATGACTGCAGATGGTGAACTTAAGCAAATTGGAAGGCACGGTGTTGCTGGCGAAAAGCAAAGTACATTGGCAAGAGCTGCATTTGAAATGACTGTAAATAATTTGCTAGAGGCTGCAGTAAGAGGAGATGTAGATGACCTTAATGGTATAACAGAAAACATAATTGTTGGGCAACCAATTAAGTTAGGTACAGGTGACGTTAAATTAGTTGCTAAGTATTGGGCACGTAAGTAAACTTTTTAAAACCCTTTTCAGTTAATGCAAGGTGAATTAGCAGAGGAATTTCAAGGTGCAAGTTGATGGTAGAACTAGAAAAAGTGCTGAGAAAGGTTTTAAAAACAGGCAAAGTATACTTGGGAAGTAAGAGAACCATAAAGGCGTTAAGAAGAGGTGAAGCCAAATTAGTTATTGTAGCATCTAATTGTCCAAAGGAAATCAGGGAAAAAATCGAGAAATTTGGTAAGCCTGTTATAGTATTTAATGGAACTAATATGGAGTTAGGAGCGGTTTGTGGGAAACCCTTTAGCGTGGCAGCTCTTGCTGTAATAGATGAGGGAGAGTCCGATATATCATCTCTTATTGAAAAGAAAGATTAGGGGTTGTTACTATGGGAGTGAAGTTAACTTCTGAAACTATAAGATATTTAACTCTTTTTGAAGGATTGACTGGTGCTAGTGTTAAAGATTGTATGATTCAAGATGACAAAGTTATATTTGTTGTAAAAAAAGGAGACATGGGTATAGCAATAGGAAAAGGAGGAATGAATGTAGAAAAAATGAGAGAACTAATTGGTAAAAAAATTGAAGTAATAGAACACTCAGACGATCCTGTAGAGTTTATCAGAAATTTATTTAAGCCTATAAAAATAAATGTAAAATTATTGGAAGTGAAAGGAAAGAAAATTGCACAAATCTATGTAAATCCTCAATATAAGGGATTATTAATTGGTAAGGGAGGAAAAAATATAAATAAGGCTAAAGAATTAGCTAGGAGACATCACGAAATAGAAGATATAATAATAAAATAAATATTATATTAGCTTTAAAATATTTATTTAAAAAGTAAAAATTTCGCGGTGAAAATTATGCCTAGAGGATTATTTGCTGCTAGAAAGCTTATAGAGAATAGAAAGAAGTTTAGGTGGAGTGATAAAAGATATGTTAGAAGAGTCTTGGAATTGAACGTCAAGGCTGACCCATTAGAAGGAGCACCAATGGCAAGAGGTATAGTTCTAGAAAAAATAGGAATTGAAGCTAGACAACCAAACTCAGGAATTAGAAAAGCCGTAAGAGTGCAGTTAATAAAGAATGGAAGGCAAGTCACAGCTTTTGCTCCAGGAGATGGAGCTATAAACTTCATAGATGAACATGATGAGGTAATAATAGAAAAAATAGGAGGAAGAATGGGAAGAAGCATGGGTGATATACCAGGAGTTAGATATAAGGTTATTAAGGTTAATAATGTATCACTTAAAGAATTGGTAAGAGGAAGAAAAGAGAAACCAATAAGATAACTTTGTTTGAAGTTAATATCAGGAAAGGTGGAAATTTATATGAAATTTGGGTTCACAAAGGAAGAGTTGTTTGTTTTTGGGAAATATAATCCATTTGAAGTTGAGGTTAAAGATCCAGCGTTAAAGAATTACATATGCCTAAAACCAAGATTTGTACCACACACCCATGGCAGGCATGCCAATATACCGTTCGCCAAGCAAAATGTGTTCATAGTTGAGAGACTCATAAACAAAGTAATGAGAAAAGGTAGAAATACTGGAAAAAAGATACTAGCTTATAACATTGTTAAAGAGGCATTTGAGATAATAGAGAAGAAAACAAAGAAAAACCCACTTCAAGTGCTAGTTGATGCAATAATCAATGCTGGACCTAGAGAAGAAATTGTTAGATTAAAGTATGGAGGTATAGCAGTACCTAAAGCTGTGGATACATCAAGTTTAAGAAGAGTAGATGTAGCGTTAAGAAACATCTGCGAAGGAGCAAGATTGGCTAGTTTTAAATCAAAGAAAAACATAGCAGAATGTTTAGCGGATGAAATAATTGCAGCAGCAAATAATGATTCAAGAAGTTATGCTGTATCTAAAAAGGAGGAAGTTGAGAGAGTTGCTAAAAGTGCTAGGTGATGTTATATGAGAGCGAAGAAAATGATGGATAAAATTAAGGAACTGATGTGGAAACTCGACAGAATCAGAAATATGGGTATTGTCGCACATATAGATCATGGTAAAACCACATTGAGCGATAATTTATTAGCTGGAGCTGGAATGATAAGTGAAGAACTTGCTGGAAAGCAGTTATACTTGGATTTCGACGAATTAGAACAAGAAAGAGGAATAACAATAAATGCCGCAAATGTTTCAATGGTACATGAATATAAAGGAAAAGAATATCTCATTAACCTAATAGACACGCCAGGTCATGTTGATTTCGGAGGAGATGTAACCAGAGCTATGAGAGCAGTGGACGGAGTAATTGTTGTAGTAGACGCAGTAGAAGGTGTGATGCCTCAAACTGAGACGGTTCTAAGGCAAGCTTTAAGGGAAAATGTGAAGCCTGTTTTGTTCATAAACAAGATTGACAGATTAATTAAAGAGCTTGAACTTACACCAAACGAAATCCAGCAAAGACTTGTGAAAATAATAACTGAAGTTAACAGATTAATTAAAGCCATGAAACCTGAGAAATACGATAAATGGAAGCTAGATGTCACTGCAGGAAGCGTAGCATTCGGTTCAGCACTGTATAAATGGGCAATTAGTGTACCATCAATGAAAGAAACTGGAATAGGATTTAAGGAAGTCTATGAATATGTAAAGAATGATAAATCTGATGAGCTAGCAAAGAAAACTCCGTTACACAAGGTAGTTTTAGATATGGTAATCAGACATTTACCATCTCCATTAGAAGCGCAGAGAGAAAGAATAGCGGTAATCTGGAAAGGAGATTTGAATTCACCAGAAGCACAAGCTATGATGAGATGTGATGCAAAGGGACATGTGATTCTAATGATAACAAAGATAATAGTGGACCCACATGCTGGAGAAGTAGCAGTAGGAAGACTCTTTAGCGGTACGCTTAGGCCAGGAATTGAATTGAACATAGTTGATAGAAAAGCAAGAAACAGAGTACAGACAGTTGGATTATTTATGGGTCCAAAGAGAGTTGAAGTTGAAGAAGTGCCGGCTGGAAATATAGTTGCTGTAGTAGGATTAAGAGATGCTGTAGCGGGATCAACATGCACGGATTTAGAAGAATTTACACCATTCGAGGCGATTAAACATATAACTGAACCAGTAGTAACCATGGCTATAGAGCCGAAGAATCCAAGGGATCTTCCAAGATTGGTTGAAATATTAAGACAAATGGCTAAGGAAGACCCAACAATGCAAGTTACTATAGATCATGAAACTGGAGAACATTTAATTAGTGGATTAGGTGAATTACATCTTGAAGTTAAGGTTGAAAAAATCAAAAGAGATAAAAAACTTGATGTAGTAACATCACCTCCAATTGTAGTCTTTAGAGAGACTGTAACAAAGTCATCCCCAGTGGTTGAAGGTAAATCGCCTAACAAGCACAATAAATTCTACATAGTAGTTGAACCTTTGCCTTACGAGGTTATAAAATTGTTTAAGGAAGGAGAAATAGATTTAAAGGACAAAAAAGCTAGCAGGAAGAAGTTAATAGAGGCGGGATTATCAAAAGAAGAAGCTGCAGGGTTGCAGGAATATTATGGAGGTAATGTTTTCTGTGATGTCACGAAGGGTATACAATTCTTGAATGAAACTATGGAACTAATCCTGGAAGGTTTCAGGGATGCAATGAGAGCTGGACCTCTAGCTAAAGAACCAGTGATGGGTGTGAAAGTTAAACTGGTTGATTGTAAGCTGCATGAGGATTCAGTACACAGGGGGCCAGCGCAGGTTATACCAGCGGTAAGATCAGCTATCTATGCTGCCATGTTACAAGCAAATCCAACCCTTCTGGAACCTTATCAGAAATTGTATATTACAGTTCCTCAAGATCTATTAGGAAATGTTACGAGAGAAATACAAGGAAGAAGAGGTCAAATTTTAGAAATGAGGACTGAGGGAGATTTAGCAGTAGTTGTAGCTAAAGCACCAGTAAAGGAAATGTTTGGTTTTGCTGGGGATATAAGATCTGCCACAGCTGGAAGAGCTTTTTGGAGTGTTGAGCACGCAGGATTTGAGCAAGTTCCACAGGCTCTAGTTGAGGACTTTATAATGGAAATTAGGAAAAGAAAAGGACTAAAACTTGAAATACCCAAACCAGAAGACTTTATTTAAAATTAACTTCTTTTTTCTTGCTTTAAATTTTCAATGAATACTGCTAGTTGCCAAAGTGGAAAAATATGCAGGATCCTGTTAAGGATCTGAGTCTGAAAAGTAGATTAACACTTTATGAACTATTAAAGCAATTTAAAGATACTGGAGGATTTACCGCAAAGAAATTAGCCACAGCTTTGGATATATTAAAGGAAATGAAAAAAGAAAAAGCAACAGTTTTCTTATCCTTTCCAGCATGTATAGTTGCTACTGGCACAAGAGGCGTTTTAAAGGAAATGGTCAAGGAAAAAATCGTGGATGTTATAGTTACTACTTGTGGCACATTGGATCACGATTTAGCCAGAATCTGGAGGGATTATTATCAAGGCGATTTTGTTGTTGATGATGCAGATTTATATAGAAAAGGTATAAGCAGAGTGGGCAATGTATTCATTCCTAGAGAGAATTATGGTATAATTCTTGAAGAAAAGTTGTTACCTTTTTTTGAGAAAATTTTTAGTGGCAAAAAACCTTTAGCAACCTATGAGTTAGTTTGGGTTATTGGAAAAGAAATAGAAAAATACGAAAAAGCTGAGGAATCTATAATTTATTGGTGTTATAAAAGAAATATTCCAGTTTTCATACCAGGCATAACGGATGGAGCAGTTGGATCGATTTTATGGACGGTTTATCAGAAGTTGAGATATCCTTTAATTGATATCTTTAAAGATGAGGATAAATTAAGTGAAATTGTTTTTAATTCGAAAAAAACTGGTGCAATTGTAGTAGGAGGAGGGATATCTAAGCACCATTTGATTTGGTGGAACCAATTTATCGGTGGTTTAGATTACGCTATTTATATCACAACTGCTGTAGAATGGGATGGAAGTTTATCGGGAGCAAGAGCTAGTGAAGCAGTTTCTTGGGGGAAAATAAAATCTACCGCAAGCTTTGTGACGATAGAAGGTGATGCTACAATAATACTGCCTTTATTAATTGGAGCGTTTTTGGACTTAGCAAAGACAAATAAGCTGTAGCTTACTAAGTTAAATATTATCTAAGTTAAGTACTGCTATGTATTATTATATCTAAAAGCAAAAACAGTAAGTTCCCTAAAATTACCGAAATTATATAACCTATTGTAATAAAAACTATAAAAGGAAGTAATGGAGTAATCCAGACCTCCTTTATACCGGCCTCTTTCATATTCCTTATAATTGAGTTGCTGGGTTCGACACCTTTTAGGCTTCTTTTGAAGTTACCTTTTTCATCAATGTATTCGAGCAAAGCGCAGAACTTAGGTATGTTTTCTATATTTACCTTCATGCCCACAAAATACTTTACATTAAGATTGTGAAGCCCTAATTTTTTTAAATTAATTATAAATAAGTAAATTGAAATTAGTGGAGCGAAGATTACCGAATTTATAAGCGTTACAAGGGCTAATGGAAGTAAAAAACACTTAAAAAATGGAAAGTAATAAAATTTGGGATAAACTGGGAAAAATAACGCAAGGGCAATTAATGCTTTGGAATCAGCACCACCAAACCCAAGATATGGCAATGCTAGAGAGATAAGAACAGTAAGTAAGATCGAAATTAAGTAATTAAGCAAATCGTAATTAAACAAAAGAAATTCGTATAAATTTAACGGTATAAGAACTATTAAAGCCAAGATCCAGAGCTTGGGAGGAACAATTCTGTATCTTATATCAAAAAAGGATGCTACCAATAAAATTAGAAGAAATATTATAAATTTTATCAAATAAAATAGATCACTTATCATAAAGCTCGATCAAATCGGAAATTATGGCGCTTGCTGTCTCAATTTTTCCAGCACCTCTACCAATTATGCAAATTTCCTTTGCTAAATCAGTTTGAATTAGAATTGCGTTAAGTGTTCCAGAAATTGCTAGAGGATGATTAATTGGTATTAAGCGCGGAGAAACTTTTGGTTTATCATTTTTTCCAACTTCTGCTATCAATCTTATTGTATAGTTTCTTTCGAGAGCAACTTCAAAAGCTTCTGGAGTAATTCCAGTTATTCCAATTCTTTCAACATCGTTGAATTTTACATTTCTGTTCATCAATGCGTTTGCCAAGATGACTATTTTAGCTGCAGCGTCAATTCCTAAAACATCGTAGCTAGGATCAGCCTCAGCTATTTTTAACTCTTGAGCTTCACTTAGAACTTGCTCGTAAGTTAATTTTTCCTTTTCCATTCTTGAGAGTATATAATTGCAAGTACCATTTAATATTCCTTTTATTGAGTATATTTCATTTCCTGCCAGATCTCTTTTAACTAGTTTTATTACAGGCATAGCTCCACCAACTGTAGCTTCAAATAATAGTTTAGACCCATGTTTATCGCAAAGTTTCATTAATTCTCTATAAGCTACAACTAGTGGTCCTTTATTTGAAGTTATCACATTTATACCCTTTTTTAAACACTCTTTTATGTGAGTTAAGCCAGGTTCACCGTTTTCAATGTTTGTAGGAGTAACTTCAATTGCTACATCAAAATCGTAATTGTTTATTACATCCATTGTTGATAAATCCATCAGTAAACGGTTAGTACTTCTTTTTATTTTTAATGCATCAGTTAAGTTTATACCATTTTCATCAATTAGGGCACTTTTTGAATCAGTGATGGCAATTACTTTAAAATCTCCTATAATTTTTCTTAGTTCATCTCTTTTTTTAATAAAAACTTCTGCAACCCCTTGTCCTACAGCTCCAAATCCAAAGATTGCAATTTTTATCATAACTCCCCCAAGATGAATTATTTTGATAAATCCTTTAATCCTTGATTAATAAGTTTGCAAAATTCAGAGCATACTTTTTTGTGTAAAAACTGCACAGCAATATTTAAATATTGTCGGAGAAATTTGAAGGGAGAGAAATAATCTTCAACCCGGAAATTGAAATTGCTTTGAGGAATTTTGTAATAGTCATGGGTAACTATCTAGAAAAATAAAGTTAAACTGAGCAGAGTTGTATTTTAGTAAAGAAATTGGTTTGTTGATGAGTAATAAAAATGAAAACGTATGTTTTACCATAAAATGTAAACCTTCGAGATAAAAGGAGCGTGGTGAATTTTTGGCAGTAATATCGATTGTTGTGGAGCTAAAGGATAAACCTGGTCAACTTTTAAAAGTATTGGAGCCAATTTCTAAGCTTGGTGGAAATATCATTGGTATAACACATAAAAGAGATAAAATTACACCGCTTGGTAGAGTACCAGTAGAAATATCCATACAATTAAATGAAAAAAAGCTGAATAAGCTTATAAATGAGCTAAAGGCTAGAGGAATAATAATAAGGAGATATAATGAAATACGGTTACTAGCTACAACTTCAGTGCTCCTTGTTGGTCATATAATTCACACTGATTTAAGTGATACGATAAATAAAATAGATCAAACAGGATTTGCTGAAATAGTAGACATGAAAATATGTATGCCACAAATTAACGAACCCTCTACAGCTTTATTGACAATTTCCGCGATAGGAAAAGATGAATTAAAGAAAGCTATAGAAATTCTGAAAGAAATTTGCAAGAAAAAGGACATTTTAGTGATAGAACCTCTTGAATTTGAAACTTAAAAAATTGGTCGGAAAAAGAATCAAATTTTTGTTATTAAATCAGTTATATTTAAAAATTTTAATAATATATTTTTATAAAAACCATAATTTATCCTATTTTCCCTAAATCAGAAGTTTTTGGACTGTAAAAGCTAAAAAAATCTCCCAAGTTTCTGAAGATCTTAATTATTATTTTTAAAATGTTTTTGAGTATTATCTTTTCTTGTTAATTTTTAGTAATTTTTAGTCATATATAGGGACTCCTTCAGTTTCAGTTAATTTTCTGAACTCTTCCATTAGTGTTCTTGTTATTTTACCAGGTTTTCCATCTCCGACTTTTCTTCCATCAATCCAAGTAATTGGAGCAATCTCAGCGGCGGTACCGGTTACAAATATCTCGTCGGCCGAATATAAATCAAATAAGCTCAAGTGGGTCTCTTTAAATGGAATTCCTAGCTTGTGAATAATTTCAATTACGGTTTCCCTGGTAATTCCTTTGAGATTGTTTATTGTTGGTGGAGTGTATACTACTCCTTTTTTGACAATGAAAATATTATCCCCACTACCCTCAGAGACGTAACCGTTATGATCTAAGAATATTGCCTCATCGCCGCCTTTAACATTTGCCTCAATTTTGGCGAGAATATTGTTAAGATAATTTAGTGATTTCAAATTTGGTGGTAGAGAGTCAATTGAATTTCTTCTTACAGTAACAGTGACAGCTTTTAAGCCTTTCTCGTATAGATCTCCATAAAGCCTTTCCCACTCTTTCGCGATTACTATTATTGTAGGTTTTTTACATTTTCTAGGATCTAAACCCAGATCTCCAATCCCTCTTGTTACAATTGGTCTAATATAGGCGTTCTTTAATTTGTTTCTCCTTAAGGTTTCTAGTATAATTTCAGCAAATTCTTCCTTGGATATTGGAATCTCTAAGTCTATAACCTTTGCACAGTCGTACATTCTATCTAAATGTTCCATTAGCTTGAAGACTTTACCATTGTAGGCTCTTATTCCTTCAAAAACACCATCCCCGTATAGAAATCCATGGTCAAACACGCTAATTTTTGCATCTTTCGCAGGAACAAATTCACCATCAATATATACCAGCAAATCCTCCTCAAGCATCGAAATTTTATGAAATCTTCTTAAATAAAAAAATATCGTTAAATGTAGATTCAAAAATATTTCAAAAATTCGAGTAAGTTGTTTCCTTGAGGTAAACTAGCTTGAATTACCTTTAATGTGGGGATTATCCGTTAGTATATACAATCCTCGGAATTGATATAAAAATTTTAGTTTATATTTATAAAATTTATTTTATTAATTATTTAATTTTTTAGTTGCTAAGCACATTGGATTTGTAGTTAAGATAAGCATGAAAAACAGTAAAATTCAGCTAATATTAGCTTTTAATTTAACAATAAAGCAAACCTTTTTAGATAAATTAAAATTATCACGATTTCCAGGTGAAATACACCAGTAAAGTATACAACAAATTTCACTTTCTGTAAACTGTGGTAAAGTTTTTAACATATGGGGATTTCTGAAAAAAATAAAGGCAAATAGAAAGACAAAAACTTCTGAGATGCGTATAAAAAATTTTAAGAAACTTAGAATTTAAAGGAATATTGAAAATAATTGGACTGATAAAGCTTAAAAATAAGCATATTTTTCAATAATGTTAAAAACCTTAAGAAAGTATTATATTTTAAGTTGGAGGCTTAATTGTGAGCGAAGAAAGAAGAAAACACCAGCTAAAAGATGCGGAATTATTGGAGTATTTAATGGAAAGATTAAAGAAGTTAGAGGGAGAGTATTTAAGATTAAAGGAATTGTATAGAAGACTTGAAGATGAAAAGAGATTTGTTGAAAGTGAAAGAATTAGATATGAAAGAGAAGTTAGAAGACTTAGAAGTGAAATAGAAAGGTTAAGATCTCCACCTCTTTTAGTTGGTATAGTTTCTGATGTTTTAGAAGATGGAAGAGTTATAGTTAAAAGTAGTACTGGACCAAAATTCGTAGTACATGCATCTCAATCCTTAGATAGAGAACATTTAAAGCCTGGAACCAGAGTTGCCTTAAACCAGCAAACTTTAGCAGTAGTAGGTATTTTGCCTCCACCTAAAGATCCAATGGTATACGGTTTTGAGGTAGAGGAAAGACCAAATGTTACTTATAATGATATAGGTGGATTAAAGAAGCAGATTGAAGAAATTAGGGAAACTGTAGAACTGCCTTTACTGAAACCAGAGCTTTTTGCTGAGATAGGAATAGACCCTCCAAAAGGTGTGTTACTTTACGGTCCACCTGGTACTGGTAAAACTTTACTAGCTAAAGCAGTGGCACGTCATACGAAAGCGACATTTATAAGAGTAGTAGGTAGTGAATTCGTCCAAAAATATATTGGAGAGGGGGCCAGGCTAGTTAGGGAAGTTTTTCAGCTTGCTAGGGAAAAAGCACCATCAATAATTTTCATCGACGAGCTTGATGCTATTGCTGCAAGAAGAACAACAAGTGATACTAGTGGAGATAGAGAAGTGCAAAGAACGTTGATGCAGCTACTATCTGAAATGGATGGTTTTGATCCAAGAGGAGACGTAAAAATAATTGGAGCTACAAATAGAATAGATATTTTAGATCCAGCAATTTTAAGGCCTGGAAGATTTGACAGAATAATAGAAATACCATTACCATCTTTTGAAGGTAGAATAGAGATATTCAAAATACACACAAGGAGAATGAAGCTTGCACCAGATGTAAACTTTAGAGAACTAGCCAGAATGACAGAAGGAGCAAGCGGAGCTGATATAAAAGCAATTACAACTGAAGCTGGAATGTTAGCAATAAGAGAAAACAGAACAGAAGTGACATTTGCTGACTTTGTTAAAGCAATAGAAAAAGTTCTGAAAAGAGAAACCAAACCGCCACTAGAAGTAAAAGGAGTTATGTTTGTTTAATTTTTTATTAGAATTCAGCATTTTTTCATTTTTTAAGATTTAAAAAAATCTGCAGAAGAAAAATCTGATCTCCTCCCTGCCTTGAAAGAAGAGGCTTCCAGCTCGCAGGAGCTGTGAACTTTTTAATTCTAAAGGATAATTCTAAAGGAACTGTAATTTTTGTAGAAATTTTGCATGTAGATTTTAGGGTTTTACTTTTGTGTTAAAATTTTTAAGCTGTAAATCTTTTAAATTAAAAGCTTTTAAACTCTACTAGTTTTGAAGCTTTATCAAATTAATTGTGAACTAATTGTAATTTCTGACTACCCTTTCTGATTGTCCAAATGTTAAATGTGGGGTTCAGCGGACGTAGTCTTTAATACATATGTCCGCCTTGGGACACATCAACCTCAACTCCCTCAGGATTCATAGGGAGCAGGTCATGTTTTCGCCTCCTATTCATGGTAACCTCTCTCCCCCTTTCGGGGAAGGAAAACCCTACATCCTTAGCAATCATCGCATTCTCTCTCATGAGGTTTCGATGCTTCAGTCACGGGTTAAATTTATTTGAGGAGAGAGATATAAATGTGTTGCGATTGCAGATTGTCTATCAATGTCTACGAAAATTGTT
>CAZCHG010000003.1:0-419 GCA_964498465.1 uncultured archaeon
CCAAACTTTGAAAAACTTCCCAGTTGCCTCGATTGAGAAATAAAAGGGTCAGCACAAAATGGTGGTTTTACGACAACAATACCCATTTGTCAAGTACTATGTCATAAAAATAAAAATTTTTATTATTAAATTAATTATTAAAACTTATTTCAATAGTAATGTGTTTAAATATATTAACCCTTTTATGTAAGTTTTTAATGCAAACAAAATAAAGTAATAAAATGTCTTGCACCTTAAGCACTAAACTTCTCCTGTTTCATCAGCCTTCGTGGCAAAGTAGCTTCATGCAGGAATTAAATGTTCTTATCGCAGTCTTATCCAATCGGATTCTTTATTAACGAGCTAAACGCTTAACTTTTCCTTACAAGGTAAATTGTTGGAAGTTTTCTATCCTTACGGGAATTCAAAGCATTTAAAGC
>CAZCHG010000003.1:429-40293 GCA_964498465.1 uncultured archaeon
GATTTGCTAGCAACGATTTCTATTATAAAAATTTCACAAGCAGTCTTTGTTTTAATTAATTTAATATTAACACAATTTTTTCTCCATTAAAATTAACAAACTAATAAGGAAATCTAAGATTTAAAATATGATTAAAAACTTTTATTTGATAGCCAATAGGAGTAAAAATGAACCTCAGTTTCAAAGAAGTAGTATAATTTATTTACAATTAGAATTTAGCTTCGTAATTAATTTAAGTTGCTTTTTAACGGAAGATATAGAATAACAAGGCTTTTAAATTCATAAGCTCTGATATAGAAATCTAATCGCAAAAAGTAAATAAAAGGAGAGAGATTTTTGCTTCCTAAGCTGAAATATTTAACTGCCAACTTTAATCATTTAAAAATTTCTTTTCTTCATAAAAAATGTTAGCTTATCTTTTAATTTTTCAAAGATATGCTCTTAAAGATTATTTAAAAGCTCGCTGAGGCTATTTTTAATTTTTTATAACTTCCAGAACTTATTTAAGCTAAAAAATCTACTTAAATTAAGGAAGATGATGAATGAAAATAACACCTATTTGACAGAAGAGGAAGTTGACGAGCTTGTTGGAGGTTTAAAGTTTAAAACTACTGCCGAAATAAAGATACCTGAGAGGCTAATAGATCAAGTAATTGGACAAGATCACGCTGTTGAGGCTATAAAGAAGGCTGCTGTGCAAAAAAGACATGTAATGCTAATAGGCTCACCTGGTACTGGAAAATCCATGTTGGCTAAAGCTATGGCAGAATTATTACCAAAAGAGGAACTAGAGGATATCCTTGTCTTTCCTAATCCAGATGACCCAAATCAACCCAAAATCAAAACAGTTCCTGCAGGAGAAGGAAAAAAGATAGTTGAAGCTTATAAAAGAGAAGCTTTAAAAAAAGCTCAAGCAAGAAATTTCATGGCTTTGCTTCTTGTATTCTTTATAATGACTTATGCAGCTCTAGAGGGGCAATTTATTTGGGGAATTATTGCGGGTTGTTTTCTTTTCATATTAATGAGATATATCACTCCAAAAGAAGAGAAGAACGTACCAAAGTTGTTAGTTAATAATGCGGAGAAAACCACTGCCCCTTTTGAGGATGCTACTGGTTGTCATGCTGGAGCTTTGTTTGGTGATGTTAGACATGATCCATTCCAGTCTGGTGGCCTAGAAACTCCACCGCATGAAAGAGTTGAAGCTGGAGCAATTCATAGAGCACACAAAGGAGTGCTTTACATTGATGAAATTAACACACTTACAATTGAGTCTCAACAAAAGCTCTTAACAGCTATGCAGGAGAAGAAATTCCCAATTACAGGACAATCAGAGAGAAGTAGCGGTGCAATGGTTAGAACTGAGCCAGTCCCTTGTGATTTTATACTAGTTGCCGCAGGAAACCTTGACGCTTTAATGGGTATGCATCCAGCGTTAAGAAGTAGAATTGAAGGTTACGGTTATGAAATATACATGAATGATACAATGGAAGATACTCCTGAGAACAGAAGAAAGCTTGTAAGATTTGTAGCACAAGAAGTTGCAAAAGATAAAAAAATACCACATTTTGACAGATACGCTGTTGCTGAAATAATAAGAGAGGCAAGAAGAAGAGCTGGTAGAAGAAATCACTTAACTTTGAGGTTAAGAGAACTCGGTGGTCTCATTAGAACAGCTGGTGATATAGCTAGAAGTGAGGGAGCAAAGATAGTCACATTAAGACATGTTCTTGAAGCTAAGAAAATAGCTAGAACAATTGAAGAACAGTTAGCTGATAAGTACATTGAGAGAAGAAGAGATTACAAATTATTCTTGACCGGTGGTGCAGAAGTTGGAAGAGTTAACGGTTTAGCTGTAATTGGAACTAATGCTGGTATAGTTTTGCCAATAATTGCAGAGGTTACTCCAGCTATAAGTAAAGAAGAGGGGAGAGTTATTGCTACTGGAAGATTGCAGGAAATAGCTCAAGAGGCAGTAGTAAACGTTTCTGCAATAATAAAGAAGTATACAGGAAAAGATATATCAAACATGGACGTTCACATACAGTTTATAGGAACCTATGAAGGTGTAGAAGGTGATTCTGCAAGTATAAGTATTGCAACAGCTGTGATTTCAGCCATAGAAAACATTCCCGTTGATCAATCCGTAGCTATGACTGGTAGTTTATCAGTTAGAGGAGATGTCTTACCAGTAGGAGGCATAACTCAAAAGATAGAAGCTGCAATTCAAGCTGGTCTGAAAAAAGTAATAATTCCAAAAGATAACTTGGATGATATATCTTTGGATCCAGAACATAAAAATAAGATTGAAATTGTTCCAGTTTCAAGAATAGATGAAGTTCTTGAGCACGCTCTGGTTAAGTGTGAAAAGAAGCAAAGACTTCTTGAAAAGCTAAGACAAACTCAGGAAATTGCTGTATCTGCTGAATTTTTAAACTAAACTTACTCTTTACGAATTTTTTAAGTTTATTTTTGGTAAATTTAAATTTCCTAAATTATTATTAAATTTTTTTATAATCTCTTACTGATAAAGATAGTTTACAGTATTCAATAGAGAATTAAATTTTTTAATAATTTTTTCTAAAAATTTCTAGGATCGAAAGTGAAACTAAAGCTTAGTCATGATGCAAGGATAATTTACAAACAAATTTTAAAAGAAGTTTTATCAAGAATTCAACTTGAAGATAGCAAAAAGTATCTAGATAACTTTTATCCAGCCGTTGACAGGGATGAAATAATTAAAAGACAGAAATATTTTGAAGAAAATTTCAAAAAAGTTGATGGATTAAAAAATTATCTTTCAAAAATTAGAAAAATTGAATTTAAACTTAAATATTTCCCAGATAGAACTCTCTTTGTCGACAAGGAAAATTACGAAAAAGCCTTGAAGATGGGTGTTTGCAAAGTCGAGAAATCTTACGATAATTACTTAGTGATAGGAAGAAACAGATTTGACTTGGACAAAGTTGAACCTCACCTTATTGTACCAGAATGTTATGTTTTAACTCTTTTAGAGAATAAAGAAATCTTAGAAAGTTTATCCGTAATCTCTGAAAGAATAAAAGGAGAATCCATCGCACCAAAAATTTTGAATGAAGTTAAGAAAATAGAAGAAGTATTCTCAAAGAAAAGAAAAGTTGAAGAATTAGATGAAATTGTGTTAAGAAAGAAAGAAGAGTTAAACAAAAGAATTGAAGAAATTGTAAAGGAGTATACACTTACTTTAAGTGGTCAAGAGTTTTTAGAGCTTATATCTGGACTAAAATCTGGATATAAAATGCCAGAAAAGTTTAGAAAAATAGAAGGATTAATTCTAGATGAAATTTCAAAGTGCGAGGCAGAACTGTACGATGTGTTTGGATATCCGATTGAAATATTTTCAAAAGAGACAATATACCCTGTTGAAATAGATCTAAAAAAGCTTGAACTTATAAAAAAGCAAATTGAGGAGGACATATCCATAGAAATGTATAAAAAGAGCAGAGAAATTATAGAAAAAATATATCCATTTATAGAAGAGTTAAAACGCGAATTAGATCTAGCATTTGAAATAGAGTTCATTAGAGCTGTAAAAGAGATGTGTAACAATTTCTCTTTTCCCGCACTAGTAAACAATGGACTTGCATTTATCAATGGGAGACATCTCTTCATAAAAGATCCACAACCCATAAGTTATGTAGTTGGAGAAGTTAGAGAAGTCAATTTTGAGGGTACTAAAGGAGAGAGAGTTGTAATTTTAACTGGAGCAAACAGTGGAGGCAAAACTTCGTTACTGGAATTAATTGCGCAAATCCAAATCTTAGGTCAAATGGGCTTTCCCGTAAATGCAGAGAAAGCTTGGATTACGCCTGTAGAAGAGTTGTTCTTCTTCAAAAGAAAAAGATCAATCTATGGTGCTGGTGCATTTGAATCTCTTTTGAAATCCTTTGCAAAAGCTATTGCTGGGAATGGTACCAAATTAATTTTGATAGATGAGTTTGAAGCTGTAACCGAGCCTGGAGCTGCGGTAAAGTTGATAGCTGAATTCCTAAAAATAATGCATGAGAAAAACTACTTAGTTGTAATAGTTACTCATCTTGGCGGAGAACTTATGAAACTAGTAGATTTTGCAAGGGTGGACGGAATAGAAGCTAGTGGACTGGATGAAAAATTCAATCTGATAGTAGATAGGCAACCTAAATTTGGTATTCTTGGAAGAAGCACGCCAGAGCTTATAGTTGAAAGGTTATATAGAAAATCAAGAGGTAAAAATAAGGAAATTTTTGAGAGACTACTCCTTGCATTTAAAAAAGAGGGATGTAAAGTTGAAAACGCGAAGATGTGATTTCAATACATATATAAATAAAATTAAATTTGACGAAAAAGGTCTAGTGCCCGTAGTTGTGCAGGATTTTAAAACAAAAGATGTATTAATGCTAGCGTATGCGAATAAAGATGCATTAAGAAAAACACTAGAAACTGGTCTTGCACATTACTGGAGTAGAAGCAGGGAAAAAATTTGGCTAAAAGGTGAAACCTCTGGAAATATTCAAGAAATTGTTGAAATTAAAGTAGATTGCGATGCCGATGCAATATTATATATAGTAAGACAAAAAGGTGTAGCTTGCCATACTGGAAATTGGTCTTGTTTTTACAGAAAAATAAATGAGTTGTAGTGATTAAACATGGAGAAATTCGTAGTTGATACGAGTGTACTAATAGATAGGAGAGTTGTCGAGTTAGTGAAAAGTGGAGTTATAAAAGGAACGATAATAATTCCAGAGGCCGTTCTAGCTGAATTGCAAGCTCAAGCAAACTATGGAAAAATGAGCGGATTTCAGGGACTTGAAGAGATTAAGGATCTGAGAGAAATAGCAAAGAGTGAAAACATAGAAATAAAATTTTTAGGAGAGAGACCTACCCTCGAGCAAATAAAACTAGCTAAAGCCGGTGAAATTGACAACATAATAATAAAAATTGCCGAAAAAGAGAGGGCAAAACTCGTTACAAGTGATTTAGTTCAACACTATGTAGCCTTAGCGAAAGGAGTAGAGTCAATTTATCTTAAAGCCAGAAAAATAGATCCAAAAGATACAAAAATCATGTCTTTCTTTACACCAGATACTGCCAGCGTTCATTTAAGAGAAGGAGTACCACCTATGGCAAAAAGAGGAAAAATTGGCGATCTTAAACTAGTAAAAATTAGAGATGAGCCCATGACAGTTGATGAGTTGAGAGAAATAGCTCATGAAATTCTGGAGGCCGCCAGACAAGATGAAGATAGTAGTGTAGAGATAGAAAGAAGAGGAGCCACTGTTGTACAGTTAAGAGATTTAAGAATAGCTATTGCAGAAAGACCATTTTCTGACAGAATGGAAATCACTGCAGTTAGACCAGTAGCAAAGTTAACAATAGATGAATACGGTCTCAGCGAAGAGTTAAAAAGAAGGTTCATTGAAAAACAAAGAGGGATTCTAATTGCAGGCCCTCCCGGAGCTGGCAAATCTACATTTGCAGCAAGTGTTGCGGATTACTTACTAAGTCATGGTTTCATTGTTAAAACCATGGAGAGTCCCAGAGATTTAATGGTTAGAGATGAAGTTACACAATACGCACCACTTGAAGGAGATATGAGACTTACCGCTGATCTTTTGCTTCTGGTTAGACCAGATTATACAATATACGATGAACTAAGAAAAACATCTGATTTTCAAGTCTTTGCCGATATGAGAATGGCAGGAGTTGGTATGATTGGAGTCACACATGCTACTAGAGCTATAGATGCTATTCAGAGACTAATAGGCAGAGTTGAACTTGGTATAATACCTCAAATAGTAGATACTGTCATCTTTATAAATAAAGGCAAGTTAGAAAAAGTCTACGAGCTGAATTTCAGAGTGAAAATACCTCATGGAATGACTGAGGAAGATTTAGCCAGACCTGTTATTGAAGTCATAGATTTTGAGACAAAGGAGATAGAATACGAAATTTACACCTATGGAGAGCAAGTAGTTGTCATGCCAGTGAAAAGAGGTAAAGAGTATCTACAGGAGCTAAAAGAAAGAATTAGTGCCGCAATTAGAAACTTTACTACGACGTTTGAGGTTGAGGTTGTAAGTGATAAAAAGGCAATAGTTAAAGTACCAGATAGCGATATACCAAAAGTTGTAGGAAGAAAAGGAAGAAGGATAAAGATACTCGAAAGATCACTTGGAATAAAACTGGAAGTTGTACCTATATTAAGGAAAAAAGAGGTCTACGTTGAAGAGGGGACGCGACATTGGATTTTACATGCAGAAGGTTATGAAGGAAGGAAGGTTAGAATATATGCTGGTGATGAATATCTTTTCACAGCCTCAGTAGGAAGTAAGGGAACAATCAAAATAAGAAAAGATAAAGAAGCTGGTAGAATTATTAAAGAGGCAATATTAAGAGGTGAAAAGATATATATAGCGTAAGATTCGTTTTTTTGCTCATATACTTTCTAGTTGCGCTGTGCTCATTATTAATAACGCCTAGTTATCAAGAGGCAAAGATGTACGTTTTTGAAAATCCGTCGGATGTGACGAACTCGATTATTTACTTTCTCCTTATAATATCGTTCACAGCAGTTGTTCTTGTATTTTCAAAAAAGTCTGAATTAATTTTAAAGATCATACTGTATTTCTTAATCTTTATATCTGTATACTATATATTGACTCCGTTTTTTGGAGATTTGTCTCTGTTACTAGCCTTAATTGTAACAGTACTTTTGTTAAAGAGGCCAAACTTGCTGATAATAAATTTATCAGCATTTTTATTGTCAGTAGGAATAACATCAATATTTGGTATAAGTCTGGAGCCAATACCGATAATAGTTTTACTTATTATTTTAGCTATTTACGATTTTATCTCTGTATATAAAACCAAACACATGATTGATTTAGCTGATTCAATATCCGAGATGAAGTTACCTCTTCTCTTTATTCTTCCAAGAAAAGATGAAGGCGATTTAAAAAATAGAAGTTATTCCGTCATGGGTGTTGGAGATGTAGTTATACCAAACATGCTAGTGGTTTCTGCCCAAGTTTTCTCAAACTCTGACTATTTTCTCATATTTAAGATGCCGGCGCTGTTTTCAATGTTAGGAGGGTTACTAGCTTTATCAATACTGCTTATTTTAACAGAAAAAAGACCAGGAGCTTATCCTGGTTTGCCATTTATAAATGCAGGTGCTATAGCTGGGTATTTTGCTTCTTTGGTCCTTTTTTAAATTTTTATTTTTAAAATAGTCCCCAGCTTTAAAAAAGCTTTAAAAACGAGTTAATTTTATTTTAAAAAACAAATAAGAAAATCATGTCCAGCGATGATGAAAGGGCCCCACTGAAATTAATTTGTGATGAGGGTATTGAGTTCTGAGCTGGACAACTTTTCCAATTTTTTATTTTTAATTGCTCATCGAATCAAAAAATCTACTACGACTTTATTAAACTCCTCTGGCTTTTCAGCATGAGGTACATGTCCCGTTTCATCAAATATTACTAATTTTGAGTTTTCTATAAGTCTGTGGTATTCATATGCATATTTTACTGGTATTATTTTGTCATTTTTACCCCATATGATTAATGTTTGTTTTTTAAATGCTTTTAATT
Source organism: uncultured archaeon (assembly GCA_964498465.1). Classification (GTDB taxonomy): domain Archaea; phylum Halobacteriota; class Archaeoglobi; order Archaeoglobales; family Archaeoglobaceae; genus CAZCHG01. The sequence goes on from CAZCHG010000003.1 coordinate 8,040, forward strand.
TCTCAGGCAAATCCGCCCAATCTCTGGGCATATTTAATGTAGATATGTAAGCATATTTCGCATCTGGATTGTTGATCAATTCAAAACGGGACTCAAGCGTTTTTTCATCAATTATTGGCCGATAATATACAATTTTGTAGAAATTTTTTATTTTACTTAAAGTCCACCAGTCACCCATAAAGGATTTGATAATATCCCTAGCTTCTGTCTCTAAACCTGATGCTGACTCTAAAATCAATTTATTCACTCTAGACTCGTATTTTAATGAAAAAAGTAGAGCTATTAAACCCCCCAATGAATTTCCAATTAGATTAACCGAATATAACTTCAAAGCATCCAGAAAATCCTTTAAAAACTCAACAAAGATGTCAATTTTGTAATCTATTCTTGGTTTATCAGCAAAACCAAATCCTAGCATATCCAGTGCATAAACTCGGAAGTAATTCGAAAAATAATCTATATTGTGCTTCCAAGTCTCCAGTGAGCTACCTAGACCATGAACTAAAATAAGCGGCTGTCCGACTCCTTTAGCAATGAATCTGGTTCTATATTTTCCCACATTTATCCATAATTCATTCAAATTATCTTTCTTAGTCATTCTTCTAACTCATTTTTTCGGTGCTTAGGGAGGAGGAATTTTACTTAAACATCCTACGAGGATTACTATCTGTTTAATTTTCCATTCCATCTTAACGTGAAGCTTAAAATTCCCTGACTCATTTGCTTGCAAGTATAAAACCGTTAAACCGCAAACTGGTCCAAAATCAACACTTTTTCCTATTATGTTTCCCATAGAATCGTAAGCTAATGCATAAAGACAAATGTAATACGGTTCGCTGTATTCATTTTTAACTGTACCGCTTATCTCGATTCCTACGAGTTCTCTAAATTTTGAAGGAGGACACGTCTGGTTTAATTTACACAGTTTTAAATCAACACTTTCAAGTCTAATTTTTGTCAAGTTTTTTCCTTTTTTAAGATATTCTCCTAAATCTGGTTTTACACTTATGTCAAGCGTTTCTGGATAGAATTTCTCTTTATCTTCTATTTTGATTACTTGACTATAAATAATTCTTGTGTGCTGAGCATATTTGTTTTCAAACATAATTGAGAAATTGTACGACATTTTTCCTAATTTTGATATTTTTCCTTTTATCCTAAAAGGACATAAACACTTAGTGACCACAGTGTCATTAAATATGGCCTTTACCATGATTGTATTCCCCTTTATTTCGCATTCAGCAAAAAGGTTTTTGTTGGGATTGGCATTACAGTATGGATAAAATATTGCACTAAACTCTAAGGTGTCTTTTTCAGTTCTAACGTACTCCACTTTTGCTTTACCAAATTCACCACACATTCCTGCTCTTTCTAGTTGCAACGTGATGTCATATGTTGGAGAGAGAAAATAGTAATAAAGTAAAAACGTTGGAACTATTATTAATACCACAATAATTGTTAGAACTACCAATTTTTTGTTCATATTTCTCACTATTCTTTAATGATGCTTTCTAACAAATAAGCTTTCTAACAAATAATATGCTTTAGAAGTTAATCTTTGCGAAAGGTATGTAAAAGTTTGAAAAATAGAATAATAAAAGGCTAATCAAAAAATTATAGCTTTAAATTTTACATTAAAGTCCTTCAAAGATCTAATCCATACCGTTTTGCGTTTTCATCAGCTATGCTTTGTATGAATTTTATAACCTCTTCACCTTTTGGATGTTTAAAAAGGTGTTTAAATCTTCTTTGTAATTTTAGATATTCCTCTACCGGTTTTCTCTTTATTTTCATAACTCTTGTTAATTTTCCATTCTCGAATTCAACTATTGGATAAAGTCCAGTCTCTATAGCCAGCTTAGCAACCTTTATCACAAGCTTACTGTCCAAACCCCAACCAGTTACGCATGGACAATGTATTTGCAGATATTTAGGACCTTTAAACTCCACTGCTTTTTTCACCTTTCTAATTATGTCTCTTGGATATGCAACTGATGCCGTAGCTGCATACGGTATGCCGTGTGCTACTGCTATACTAATCATATCCTTCTTTCTTCCAAGTTTACCAGGCATTAACTTTCCAACGGGTGTTGTAGTCGTGAAGCTTCCAGGTGGTGTTAACGCACTTTGCTGATTTCCTGTGTTTTGATAAGCTTCATTGTCTAAACAAACATAGAGTACATCATGTCCTCTATCAAACATGCCAGAAAGTGGACCAATGCCTATGTCTGCTGTGGCTCCATCTCCAGCGAACACCACCACATGACCTTCATCCTTTCTATTTAAAACTTCCAAAGCTGCATCTATTCCTGCTGCTACAGCCGCAGCATTTTCAAACAGAGAGTGAATGTACGGTACTCCCCAGGCACTTTTCCCATACTGTGAACTTATGATTTCCAGGCATCCAGTTGAGTTCACTACAAAGCATTTACCATCTAAAGCATTAAGTACACTTTTTACAGCTATTGGTAAAGCGCATCCAGGACAAGCAGAATGTCCTGAACCGAAGTACATAAAATTCCCTCCCTATAGACTTATTTCCTCAAATTCTTTATAACCATCAAAATACAAACCTGGTTTTCTCTTACCCTCATAAACATCCAGTATTGCTTTTCTAATTGCATCTTTGGGATAGTCCCTGCCTCCTAATCCAACAACGAAATCATAGAATTCTACTTGCTTGCCAAATATACAACTCTTTACTTCCATTCCTACAGGACCCTCATGTCCAAGAGATATTGATTTTTCAAATACTATTACTTTACTACTTTGTTCAAGAGTTTTTCTTAAATCTTCTGTAGGAAATGGCCTAAATACCCTGAGTTTAATGAAATTAACGCTGTAGCCTTCATTTCTAAGTTCTTTAACTACTTCTCTAACCATACCCACTAATGAACCCAATGTAATTACTGAAACTTCTCCAGAATCATACTCTGGAGTAATTAATCCTCCCCAATCTCTTCCAGTAATTTCAGCCCACTCTTTAAAGACTTTAAGCATTACATCTTTTGCTCTTTCCATGGCTCTGTGCATAGCAATTCTGAATTCCATATGATATGATGGGGGAGTATAACTGCCGAACGTTAATGGATTTTTTGTGGTCAATTTCATGGGTGGGTCAAATTCTGGTAGAAACTGATCTACTAATTCCTGATCAAGCAAATCCACTGGCTCATACGCATGAGTTAACTTGTAGCCATCCATGCAAACCATAAAAGGTAGAAGCACTTTTCTATTTTCGGCAATCTTGAACGCTTGAGGTATAGCATCGTGAACTTCCTGATTGTTTTCTACATACATCTGCATAATTCCAGCATCTCTTAATGCTAGACTGTCTTGGTGATCATTCCATATACTCAGAGGCGCAGATACTGATCTGTTCGTATTAACAATTACTATAGGTAATCTCATTCCTGCAGCATTCCATAGAACTTCGCTCATGAGCATTAACCCTTGTGAACAAGTAGCAGTGAATGTTCTAGCTCCAGTTGCCGATGCTCCGACTAAAATTGATGCTGCTCCAAATTCGGATTCTGCAGTAATATATTTGCAACCCTCTAACTCTCCATTTGCGTACATTTCAGCTAATCTTTCAACTATTTCAGTTTGCGGCGTTATTGGGTATGCACAAATAACCTTTGGTCTACACAACTTAACACTGTAAGCTACAGAATAAAAACCTCTAACTACTTTCTTTACCATCTACCATCACCTATGTCTTGAATATTTCCTTTAATTCCATTTTAATGGCATTTGATGGGCAAACACTGGAACAAATTCCACATCCTTTGCAATAATTATAATTAACCTTTGCAACTTTTTTTCCATCTTTTTCTACTAATTTTACACACAAATCTGGACAATAAAGTTCACATTCCCCGCAGCCTACGCATTTATTTTCATCAATTATTGGATACTCCGTACCCCAATCACCAGTGTGTACCTTTAATGATTCCAAAGGCTTTGAAACCGCACCTATTGTTATTTTCATACTTTTTCACCTTTTTTAATCATATTATAAGCAGTTTCAACAAGTTTTACATTTTTTTCAGCAATTTCCTTATTTTCGAACCATTCAAGAATTGTTTCTTTTAAAGTTTCAAGCTTAACCAAGTTTGTTGCTCCAATTAACGCCCCAACCATTGCTGTGTTTGTGATTGGTCTTCCTAAGATATTTATTGCTAATTTAGTAGCGTTAATTGTTATTGTCTTTACATTAACGCCTAATTTCCTTTTTAATTCCTCTGGCGATCTAGGATAGTTTGCAATAATCATACCATTCTCTTTTATACCTTCTGCAACTTTAACTGAGTCCATCACAGTTGGATCTAAAACAACGACATAATCTGGATTGTAAATTTCATCCCTGACAACTATTGGTTTGTCTGATATCCTTAGAAACGATGAAACTGGTGTACCTCTTTTTTCGGCACCGAACATTGGAAAGGAGAGAGTATATTTACCCTCCTTGAATGCTGCAACTGCTAAAATATCGGCAGATGTAACTACTCCCTGTCCACCTCTTCCATGGAATCTAATTTCTATCAATGCGTTACACCTCCTTTGGCTTTTAACGTAAACTTGAAATAAATTTTATCATTGTTATTCGTAATAATTGTTCAAAAGATAATTCATATAAATAATTGCTAAATTCGCCTATTTTTTTATAAACAATAATGGCTTTGAAAAATTTTAATTTAAAATATATTAAATTTTATTTAAATTATAATTTCTAAGGAAGTCCCACACTTTCGCAAAAGTAATTCAGCTGGAGAAGATATTAAATTAAAAAACAGAGCATAAAGTTAAGAATAAACACAAATGATCTTTACGACAATTTTACATTTCAGTGTGAAAAGAAATAGCCTAGTTTAAATTCTAGCTTAATAATTTCTTAGCAAATAGTGGAAAAATTTTTACTTACAAGCTTTATGTCAGTTTAAAATCGCTACAAGGTAGATTACAGAGTTAAATTATGTTCATAGCAATTTAATTCCGCTTTTTATTATTTTCAGAGTTTCTTAAAGAAAAATAGCAAAATTTTAAAGTATCTAAATTCTTACATTTCCGCTATGATGACTTCCAGGCTTCCTGGATTTTATAAACTAACTGTCACAGAAAGATTGGAAAAAATTGCCGAAATTTGTAAACTTGATGAGAATGAGCAAAGTTTAATTTTAAAAACAGGGGGATTATCTCTAGATTTGGCTAACAGAATGATAGAAAATGTAATTGGTACATTCGAGCTTCCTATTGGTATTGCTACGAATTTTCTAATAGATGGTAAGGATTATTTAATACCTATGGTGATCGAAGAGCCAAGTGTAGTAGCTGCAGCCAGCAATGGAGCAAAAATGGCAAGATTTAAGGGAGGATTCGAAACAAACGTCACGGATCCAATAATGATCGGTCAAATTCATTTAAAAGTCGAGAATCCAGAGTCTGCAAAATTTGAAATTCTGAGAAACAAGGATGAAATAATCAGAAATGCTAATGACATAGATTCAACAATAATAAAACTGGGAGGCGGTTGTAAGGATTTAAAAGTAAGAGTACTAGAAACGGAAAGGGGGAAGGTTCTCACTGTTCACTTGTTAATAGATGTAAGAGATGCTATGGGTGCTAACTTCGTAAACACAGTATGTGAAAAAGTTGCTCCGCTTATCGAGAAACTGACTGGAGGTAAAGCTATTCTCAGAATTTTATCAAACCTTTGCGTGTATAGAATGGCTTATGCCAAAGCCGTTTTTGATAAGGATAAAATAGGAGGAGAGGAAGTAGTGGATAAGATTCTAGATGCTTATGCCATTGCTAAAGCAGATCCTTTTAGATGTGCAACGCACAACAAAGGTATAATGAATGGTGTTTGCGCTGTTGCTATGGCTACTGGAAATGATTACAGGGCTCTTGAAGCTGCGGCGCATTTTTACTCAGCCATTAATGGCTATAAACCTCTCACCAGATATGAGAGAACAAATAATGGAGATCTCATAGGTGTAATAGAGCTGCCAGTTTCGGTGGGATCAGTTGGAGGCACTATCAGTGCAAATCCTTTAGCGAGGATTTGCTTAAAAATATTGGGTGTCAAAACTTCAAGCGAGCTGTCAAGAATTTTAGCTGCAGTTGGTCTTGCTCAGAATTTCGCAGCATTGAGAGCATTAGTAACAGAAGGTATACAAAAAGGGCACATGAGACTTCATGCAAAAACAATAGCTATAATGGCTGGTGCTAAAGATGATGAGATAGATATAGTCGCGAATGAGATGGTAAAATCTGGAAAAATAAGGCTTGAATTTGCTAAAGAGATTATTAAAAAAATTAGAGGAGTATAAGATGAATGAATATGATCTTGTAATTAGGAATGGGCTCTGTTTAATCAATGATAAGTTCATTAAAGCAAACATAGGTATAGAAAAAGGTATAATTGAATATGTGGGCAAAGAAAATATAAAAGGGGAGACTCTCATTGATGCATCAGATAAACTTGTAATGCCAGGTTTATTTAACGCTCATACACACGTTGCTATGTGTATTTTTAGAGGACTAGCAGAAGATTTACCATTACAAAGCTGGTTAAAAGATAAAATTTGGAAAATTGAAAGCAAGCTAAAACCTAGAGATGTGTACTATGGGGCCTTATTAGGTATAGTTGAAATGATCAAATCTGGGACAACAGCTTTCTACGATATGTACTTTCATATGGATGAAGTCGCAAAAGCTGTAAGCGAGTCAAAAATTAGAGCTATTCTTAGCTATGGAATGGCTGATAGATGGGATGAAAGCAGGGCAAAAACAGAGCTAAAAATAGGAACTGAATTCCTAAGAAAATGGAATAATAGGTCAAATGGAAAAATTAAGGTTATATTTGGGCCACATGCATTATATACATGTTCATTAGATTTTCTAAGACAAGTAAAAACTGCTGCTAAAAAATATAACACTTTAGTACATATGCATGTCTCCGAGACCAAAGATGAAGTTAACTTTGTATTAGAAAAATATAAAAAAAGACCAATACAACTTTTAGATGACATAAACTTCCTAGATTCTAACACAATTCTAGCTCATGCTGTTTGGATAACCGATGATGAAATAATGCTTCTTAAGAAAAGAGAGGTCAGCATTGTACATAATCCAGTTAGCAATTTAAAGCTAACTTCTGGAATTTCAGAAGTATATAAAATGATTAATATTGGTATAAATGTTTGCCTTGGTACAGATGGTGGTGCGTCAAATAACTCGTATAATCTTTTTGAGGAGATAAAAATGACATTGCTATTACAGAAGTATATCACATGTAAAGCTGATGTGTTAAAAGCTATAGATGCGCTAAAAATGGCAACAAAAAACGGTTACAAAGCCTATAAATTAAAAGGTGGAAATATAAAGAAAGGTTTTCTTGCTGATTTAATATTAATAAATAAAAAAAGTATAAGCTTGGTGCCCATGTATAATCCAGTTTATAGCATAGCTTACTCTGGCTACTGTGATGTTACACATTCAATTATTGGTGGAGAATTAGTAATGTGCAATCGAGAAATTTTAACAGTTGATGAAGAAAAGATAATTAGTAAAGCTGAGAACATCGCTAACGATATATTAAACAGACTTGAATGAGGGGTTTATTTTATTTCTTCGATTTTTCTAGCTATTCTTTCAAATCTTTCTCCTATTTTGAAGAATCTAATTGGATAATTGGATTTCCAAATCAACAATTCTGTGTTAGGTTCTATTTTTACGACTTTTTGGCCATCGGCTACAACTAATGCATTTTTATCTGGATGCAAAATAATTTTAATCTTTCTTTTAGGATTTATAACCCAAGGCTTCCACCTAAGTTTAAAGGGTGCCACAGGAACTATTAAAAAGGAATCTAGTGATGGATCGATTATAGGACCTCCTGCCGAGAGAGCATAAGCTGTAGAACCTAGGGGGGTTGAAACAAGAAGACCATCCCCTCTTAAGGAGTCAACTAGCATACCATCCACAAAAATTGATAGTTCAATGAGTTTAGCCGGCAAGGCTGTTAAAACTGCAATCTCATTTGTGGCTCTTAAGATGTCTTTTTCCGTTTCCTTAACAATTTTACAGTCTAATCTCATGAACTCCTCTATCTCAAGTTCGTTGTTCAAAATTTTATCAAGGGTTTTTCCGAAATCTTGTGGAGATATCTGTGTTAATAATCCAATTCTGCCAGTATTAACTCCAAGAATTGGAGGGCAATCATCTATTTCCTGCAAAATTCTAAGAATTGTACCATCTCCACCCACACTTATTATAAAATCAAATTTTTCCATTTCCTTGGCAGGATTTTCGAAAATCTTGTACTCTATTTTCTTTTCAAGCAATTTCTTTTCGATTTCACTTTTAATTTCCTGAGACTTTGGTTTAAAAATTACTGCAGCTTTCATTTAGTTTAACACTCCTTGCAGGGTTAACATTTTTTAAATTTAAAATTTTTCGGAAAATTAAGCAATTTAAGCTTTTAACATTTCTACTATTTTGCTATGTAACCGCTTGTTTGCTATAATTAGCTTAAATTTTTCACCTATTTTTATTTCTTTATTGTCTATAGATTTTCCTTTTTCATCGGTTACGATTGCTCCTGCTTTTTTTGCAATAAAAACACCAGCAGCAATATCAAATACTCTCAAAATGCCTAATCCGTTTTTATCCCTTATATCTATAAAGCAATCAAAAGAGGCATCTGCTATGAAGCAAATTTCCAGCGCAGCGCTACCAAAGGTTCTAATTCTCTTAAACTTGAGCCTAGATAATTTCAATAAGTTTGGCACTGGAAAGTAAACTATTGCGTTACAATCCTCTAAATTATGCTTGTTTGAGACTTTTATTTTTTCATCATTTCTGAATGCACAAGAGCTATTAGCCCAATATTCTGTGCAAGTCGCTAAATTTGCTACGTAACCAAAGAATATATCTTTTATAAATTTACTCCTAGAGAAACAAATAGAGATTGAATATATAGGTATATTTTTTGTAGCATTGTATGTTCCGTCAATTGGATCCAAAGCTACATAAATTTCTCCATTTCCAACTACTCCACTTTCCTCAGTAACTACTGTAACATCGTAGCTTTTCAAAATATCCAATGCTGTATCTTCGGCAACCTTATCAATGACTTTAGTCTCCCTTTTCGGATCAACTCTTCTGCTACCTTCTTCTTTTCCAACGAGTTTGCTTATATTTTTGTGCACATTTTCAAATATACTTCTTGAAAGCTCAAGCGCATCTTTCCAGTTCATGCTTTATTCACCTAATTTCTTAGCTTAGGTTTAAAAAACTGGTCGTTTTTTGCATAGGTACTTTACTGCATCTTGTAAAAATTTAGCATATTTAGTAATAAACTGAACCGATTGCTGCTTACTACACCAAATTATCTAGGAAAAAATTTAAATTCTGTATACGATTCCAGAAAGATTGAACATGATCATAAGATGCCCGTCTTGCGGAGAGGAATTGGAAATAGAAGAGCTAACTGAAAATTCAGAAATCAAATGCGATGTGTGTAATTTAACAATGTTATACAGAAATAAAAAAATTTTAGTATTAGATACAAATGAAGAATTCAACCTAAATGAGCTAACAGAGAGGGAAGAGGGGGAGCTAGAAGAATTCGAGGAAGAACATTACTTTGAAGAGGAGGAAGAAGAATACTAATATAAAATTTGATTTATAATTTTTATTTTTTATTCAAAAAGCAAACAAAGATGAAAACATATGTTAACCTGCCCATATTGTGGTGCTCAAGTATTTATCATTTATGAAAATCCAAAATACATACTTGTCAGCTGTAGAAACGCAAACTGCACAGCTTATGGAATTGTAACTGTAGTAACAAAACATAGCCAAAGTAAAAAGAGGAAGGTTTAATTGTTTTTAGTTAAGCTTACTTAACTTTGTTCAATCTGCTGTTAAATCCAATTTCTAAAGCCTTAATGTTTATTTCTTGAATTTTTTCTGGAAATATTTTACTTATTGCTACAATCGCATCTTCATAAGTAAAAGGAAACTTCTCAAGTTTCAACGCAGATCCTAAAACAATCGTGTTCACAACCTGTGGATATCCTATTTTTTCTGCAAGTTTAGACGCATCAAAAAAGTAAACTTCCTTTGCAATTTTTGCTAATTCATGTAGAATCTCATTTAAGCTAGGATATTTTGCCAATCCCATATTAACAATAGGCGGAATTATTGGTTGAGTGTTTATAATTACAGTGGATCTACTTTTGTCCATATACTTGGCACATCTCAATCCTTCTACGGGTTCCATCGCTAGCACTAGATCTGCCATACCAAAAGGCACCAGAGGTGAGTTCACATTTCCGATTCTAACATGTACCTCAACACTGCCTCCTCTCTGTGCCATGCCATGGACTTCAGAAACTAAAACATTCATATTAGCATTTAGACATGCGTTTGCAATAACTTTAGCCAAGGTTATCAGACCTTGTCCACCAACTCCAGAGATAATGATGTTTACATTGCTTTTGCCGCTCTTGTCTTTACCATTCTGTGTCAACTCCATCACCAGCTGCTTTACCTGTGTTACGCTTTAAATATATTTTTAGTGCAAATATCTCCTCAAAAAATAGTTTTTTATTGCCTAAAATTTCATACATAAATCCTCTCTTTTCTATTTCGCGAAACACAAACGGTATGTTAAATGATGAAATTATCAGGATTATTCTACCATGTTCCTCATCAAGAACTTCCCTAACTTCGTCAAGAAATCTTTTTATTACTTCTATACCATGTTTTCCTCCATCTATTGCTTTTTCTATCCAATCTCCTGTCTTTTCACACTCAGATAACTCCAAATATGGAGGATTAAATAATATGAGTGTAAATTTCTTTTTTAACCCTTTAGTTAGATCTGTTCTGATGACCTCTATATTTTTTCTTTTACTTTCTGCAACAGCAAATGGAGATATATCAGTAGCTATTAATAACTTGCATTTATCTTTTATTTTACTTGAAACAAAACCACTACCTACTCCTACTTCCAATACTTCATCATCGCTTTTTACTTCATTTAATGCAACTTCTGCCAAAAGTTCAGAGTCTTCCGAGGGTGGATAAACATTCATAACTTTCAACCATTTGTAGTTTAAGCGTCTTTATTTAATAAGAAATTTCATTAATTGAAATTTTTTAACTTTAAGTTTCACTTGACTAGGGATTTAAGTTTATTGAAGTTTTTCTCAATTATCAGAAAAGAGATGTTCTAAAAAATTTTAGTTAAACTTTTATGAGAATTTCTTCAGAATGTAATTAAAAACACATATTTAAATTTCACAACACTTTCTTCTAAGGAGAGCCACTTATACTAATTTTACAATTGCTTTAAAGAGCTTACCAAAAATTGGGCATAAGTTCCAGCTAATAGCAAGTTTCACGCTCTTACAGTATTCTCCTGACTGGAATTCTATTGCATAAATAAGAAAAATGTTTTTCTTCTCACTACGTAAGAGTATTTTCCAAATATTTTTTTATTAGATTTGAATTTAGCTCGATTTCGCCCAAAAAGAATTTTTCTAAACTAATATTTTTATAAAACGTCTTTTACCTTTTAAAAACAAAGGGAGTGAAAAGTTTTAGTGTTTTTACTACATAGAAAAAAACTGAGATTGTGCTTAATAATTTCTAAGTTTAAATCTATAGAAATTAGGATATTTCGACTTGTAGTTTTAATTTCTATAAGTTTTTGCCAAGTAAATTTTTTAGAAATTGAAGAATAATACAAAAAAATAGTAAGATTTATTAATTTAGATTCTAAAATGAGTGCACATGGATACAACTACTTTAGCTTTGCTAGTTTTAAGTGCTGCTTCTATTCTTTCAGCTTCTGGTGTATTACTTTCAAGAGATAATCTATACGCAGCTCTTTTCATGTCAATTACACTCATTTTAATTGCTACAACTTACACTCTCTTTAACATTCAGTCTGTTTTTGTGTTAATTATATTCATCTTCGTAGGAGCCATTGGTGCAGTAACTGTTGCTTTAGCTGCAACTTTGAGATACGAACTTGTAAAAATTCCAGTTGAGAAAGTATGGGTAATTCCAATGATTATCGTCTTTGCAGTAATAGCTTTTACACTTTACATTTATTCACCTCACAGAATTACAATTGGTTACAACCCAGAAATACTTTTGCCTAGTTTTCTTTCAAATTATCTTCTGCTTGCAGTTTTCTTAATTTCCCTGAGCTTAGTAATAATGATATCGGCAGTTATGTACGTTAGGAGGGAAAGTTAAATGGAAACTGCAATAGTTTTAATTACATCAATTGCGGTGCTTTTGATTGGATTTCTAACAGCTATTTCAAGTAGAGACCTAGTTAGATTGTTAATTGCTTTAGAACTTATGTTCGGCTCAGTGTTTTTAGCTTTAATACCTTTGTTCTCAGTACCAGATTTTGCTGCAGTAGCTTTTGCCATAGCTGTAATTACAATATTCACAAGCAGTGGTGAACTGCTTGTACTAATAACATCAATTATCATTTTAGATAGGAAAACGAAAACTGTTGTCACTGATACGATTACTATTGGAGGTGATAAAGTTTGATGCTAGAATTTTTATTTATACCGCTGGCAGCAGTAGTTATAGCGCCGTTGTTTAGTCCCAGAGCGGCAACAATTATTTCGGCTGTTTCATTTTTGATACCATTTGCGTACATCCTTTACTGCCTATTTTCTGGAAAAGTGTTTGAAGAAATGCTAATTTTCGTTTCAAAACCAATAGGTAACTTTTACTTGCTTAACGACTTTATCTCCTATGCCTTCGGTTTAACTATCTGCATAGTATCAGCGATGGTAGCATTGTACTCATTGCCTTACATGAGACACAGATTCGAGGAACTGGGTTACCATTTGGAGGATGAATTCAGAAGATATTTCTTCTTATATAATCTCTACGCAGTTTCAATGCTTTGGTTAGTATTCTCTGGAAATCTTATAATGCTATACATATTTCTGGAGTTGTCACTTTTAGCTTCGTTTTTACTGATATACCTTTACGGTTATGGAAACAGACAATGGGTAGCAATATTATATTTCATCTGGACTCATATAGCAGGTCTACTTGCATTGATTGGTTTTCTGCTTATAATGTTTGATAATGCCACCGCCGCACTTAATCAGATTAAAACTGTAAGCTTCTTAGCATGGTTGTTGATCTTTGCAGGAATGCTGATAAAACTACCTGGTGTAGGGCCTCACATATGGCTGCCTTGGGCTCACGCAGAAGCACCTACTCCTGTTAGTGCTTTACTAAGCCCATTGACAGTTGGACTTGGAGCTTATATTTTACTTAGAATATACTTACTTAACCCAATATACTTTAAGACCTTTGCACCGATAATTTTGGCATATGGGGTCTTCTCAAGCATATATGCTGGATTATCAGTTTTCAGACAAACCGATTACAAAAGATTACTAGCGTACTCCACTGTTTCCCAAATGGGTTACATGCTTATAGGTCTAGCTTTAGGTACTTCTGGCTTAATTGGAGTAGTTATTCAATACATGTCTCACGCATTTGGAAAGTCAATATTATTCATGACCGCTGGAGGGTTAATTGCACTATATCATGGCCTTAGAGACATAAATAAAATGGGTGGGCTTCATGAACAAGTTCCATCGATCTCTAATGCTGCTTTAATAGGTTTTATGAATTTAAGCGGAATTTTAGCAATTGGTATGTTTGGAGAATTCTTTATATTAAAAGGTGTCACCGATGTTTTTGGCTTAGATGTAAAGGTCCTGCTTTCAGTGGTAACAGTATTCATAATCTCAGGGCTTTATAGCTTCTACGTCTTAAAGAAAATATTTTATGGAACTCCAAGAAAAGAATATGAGAAAGCAAAAGTTCACAGATTCCTAGATGTTCCGCTTTACATAATTGGAATACTTTCAATGATTTTCATATTTCCTCCGCTTATAACTTCACTCCTACAAGGACTTAAGATTAATCTAAGTCTTAGCTTAGGAGGTGTTATTCCGTGAATGAAGTTCTAATGGTTTTAATGCTAGCAGTTCCAGTAATATGCAGTATTCCAATCGCTTTAGCTTGGATTTACAGACCCGGTGCAGATTGGGCTAGAAAACTACCGTATCTTTCAGTGTTTGGTCTTTTTGTATCATTAATAATAGCTCTATATTTTCTAACACAAGTTCCTGATGGTACTAAAGCAATAATATACTGGTTGCCAGATTATAACATCAATTTTGTGTTCATATTTGACTACTTAAGCAAATACATGGGCACTTTAACCGCACTCATAGCATTTCTCATTGGTGTCTATGGTTTAGAATATATGCGCGAAGATTACAGACTTGGCTGGTATTGGTTCTTCTTTAACTTATTCACAGCTTCAATGTTAATGGTTGTTTATAGCGATAACCTATTAAGCTTACTTATTGGCTGGGAAGGATTAGGTTTGGCTTCCTGGGCACTGATTGGCCACTGGTTTAGAGATGATGATGAGTTAACTTTTGTGGGTATTCCTGGCAGAAAATTGGTAATTAATTACTGGTGGCCACCAAGCGTTGGAGGATGGAGAGCTATATCTACAATAAGAGTTGGAGACATGCCGATGTTCTTTGCAATTGCTGCGATATATGCATTAACTGGAACACTGGATATATCCCAGATTCCTTGGCATGAACTTTTCCATAAACTAGGAACCTTAGGGACAGTAATTCTAATGTTATGCTTTCTAATGGGACCCTTAACAAAATCAGCCCAAGTGCCCTTCAGCGAATGGTTGATGACTGCTATGACTGGTCCGACAACGGTCAGCGCTTTACTCCACAGTGCAACGATGGTTGCTGCAGGAACATACGTATTCATGAGATTAACATGGTATATTAGACCATGGGAACTTCATGCTGCTCATGCAGCTCACGCATTCTTAGGAGTTGAGTATATATACACATTTATGTTATTCATAGGCTTAATATCATCAATGTATGGTGCATTCGTTGCGTCTGGATGCTGGGAGAGAAAAGTTTTACTTGCAGCATCAACGATGTCCAGTCTAGGTTTAATGTTCGCAGCTACAGCTACATCTTACTGGCTTGGAATCATAGGAGTTTATGTAGGATTTTGGTATTTAATGACACACGCTTTTGCAAAAGCTACGTTATTCCTTGTGGCTGGACACTTAATTCACGTTACGCATACAAGATTTAGTGTAGGAGATCTTAAACTTGCTAGTAAGCTGAAGATTGCATGTATAATAACAATAATAGCAACTCTTTGTCTCTCAGGAATTCCTCCATTGACTGCTTACTGGGTAAAATCAGCAATGGATGAACTCATGCACAGCCTAGAGCACCACTTTGGCTACATACCATTAGCTATGCTTGTAATAACTTCTGTAGTTTATTCAGGATTCCTAGCAAAATTCCTAAGTATGAACTTCATAAAGGGTGAAAAGCCCCATCACGTTCACATACACGGTGGAGCATACATGGCCTCAGCTTATACAATAATGTGCATAATGTTAATACTGCTTCTTTACAGAATTGCTGGTGCATTAGAGCCTGTGTTGGCAGAGTTTATTGAATTTGGTTACAAATCTTCATCGTTTATGGTAGGTTGCCTCGTATTGGTAGCCTATGTAATAGGTTTAGTTAAACCTACCTCCAAAGCTCTTTCAAAGATTGGAACATTCTTAAGCGATAGAATGTACATGCCTTTCTTGAACGATCTAATAGTGCCAGCAGTAGGTTGGTTTGGATCAAAAATAGCAGATTACTGTAATAAAGGGATTGATTGGTTCTGTCACAGTGGAATTCCAAACTTCTTTAATGCAATCTCGATAAAAATCAGAAGCATTCAAACTGGATATCTCAGAACTTACATAAAAATCGTTACTAGTGTTATTCTAATAATACTTTTAATATTCTCATTCGTAAGGTGGTGAAGTATGATTTTAATGCAGTATAGTAATATAATTATTGTATCTCTGATCCTTGCAACACTTGGAGCTGTAGCAGCTGTTAGATATCCAGTAGCATCAGTTTTTGCAGTAGTAATTGCTTTACTACTATCTTTATTAGTTCCAATGCCAGAGTACTTAGCCTATGTTGCATTCATTGTAATCATTGCATTAGCAAATGTTGCATCTTTGTTCATTCCAAAAGATACGCAAATTAGAGGAGCAGATATATCACTAGTAGCACTAATGGCCCTTGCTACAGCTTACATTCTTTACGCGAAAGATTTAGCATTGATTTTGACATCATTCATCTTAGCATCAGTTCCAACTTACGTTTTAATAATGCTGAGTGAGAAGAGAGCAAATGTGGACGTTGCAATCAAATACATAACATTCATGGTTTTTGCAACGATACTTTTTATAATAGGAGCAGTAACTTTAGTTTATTCGTACCAAATAAATGATAGAATTCTTTACACATTGGCATTCGTGACAATGATTGCTGGATTGTGCTTAGAAGTTGGATGCGCTCCGTTGCATGAATGGGTACCAGATGTCTTTACTGCTGGAGACCCTATACCAGTCTCAATTATTGCATCGCTAGCAAAAATAGTTCCATTTGTTGCAGCATTAAAAATAATCTTATCCGCTTCTTTACCAATTCTTCCAAATCTTATGTTCTTTGTTGCAGTAATAGCTGTTATATCCATGTTTGTCGGAAACATTGGAGCATTAACAGCAAAAGAACTTAGCAGAGTTCTTGCATATTCCACTGTTGCCAATATGGGGTACATACTTGCAGCCTTTTCAGCAATTACATATCCAGAAATTTTGCCACTAGCATTTACTGGAATTTTCCTGCAACTTCTAGTAAACGCATTTGGAAAAATAGGATTTTTCACATCCATTAAAGGAGAGGGAGCTTCATCCATTTCTACGTATATACTTGCGCTTTCATTTATAGGATTGCCCCCACTAATGGGCTTTTGGTCAAAACTGTTTATACTCCTAGCAGTAGCTAATGCAGGATATATTTGGGTCGCTGTGGCTTTAGTTGCAAATTCTGCAATCTCAATACCCTATTATCTAAGGCTTGCAAGAGAATTAGGAAGACCTTGGATTTTAAACACAATTAATGCCCTAGTGTTGCTAACTGTGCTGATGATGCTTATAACAATACTGCCTCCGTATTGGTTGTTAGATTCAATAAGAGGCCTTGTATTTAGAGGTGTTTTCGCATGATTGAAAACATAATCGTTGTAACATTCTTGCTGGTATTATGTGTAGCCATAGATGTAATTATACTAATCCTAGCAAAAGTTTTAACGATGAAAAAACCAAGCACCGCCAAAATACAGAGATTCGAATCAGGTAATCCACCAATTGCCACTCCTAAATTCGTGTTACCAATGCAATACGTAGGATTTCTTTTAATGTTCCTAGGGTGTGAGCCAATATTGGTCCTCTTTTTATTACTCTCATTAAAACCTCTGGAATTCGTGCACTTACTTGTGATAGGATTGATTTTATTAATCCCTGCAATCTATGCTTCATATAAGTGTGCATATGATATAGCTTATGTTTTGCCTAGGAGGGAGTTGAGGTATGGAAGATAAGATCAAGTTTCTAAAATCTGGAATTTTATCCCCAATAAAGAGATGGGGTACTAAATGGAGTCTCTGGGCAGTTCACTTGGTTACTGCATGTTGTGGAGTTGAACTTGCACACGCTTACGCTTGTGGATTTGATGCAGAGAGATGGGGTTCATTAAACTATGGAATGATGCGTCAAACCAATTTGATCATAGTTGAGGGAGCCATAACAAGAAAAATGGCTAAAGCTCTTAGAATGACCTGGGAACAAATGCCTGAACCAAAATTTGTAATAGTAATGGGCGCATGTGGTATCGATGGTGGAATCTTCTGGAATAGCTACCACTTGGTAAGACCTTCTGAAGTAGTTCCTGTCGATTACTTCGTACCCGGCTGTCCTCCCACTCCAGAAGGATTAATTAAAGCAATAAGACTGCTTCAAAATAAAATTATTACTGGAGAAGCAAAACCAGGTAGTTTACATAAAGAAGCTAACTTGGCCGAAGTTTTGGGTGTTAAAGAGCCAATTCCTGCTCCAAAAAGACCAGCAATATCACCAGTTAGAATTACACCAAAACCAGAGATTAAAATAGTACCAAAGGAAGTTGACTGGGAATTTGGTAAAAAACTTGTTGAAAATCTAAATGAGAAGTTAGAAGGGCTTGCAGAATCAATAATGATTACAGATGTGAATAGAATTTACATAAAAACCACCAAAGAAAAATTCAGAGAAATCGCAGAAAAAATAAAATGGGAATTTGACCATGTAAAGTCTGTAAACGTAATAGATGTTCCCCATGAGAACAAATTCATTGTAGAATATGTTGTTTCAAGTTATTCCGTAAAAGAGTACATGCCAGTTCTTATAACAATTGCTGCAGATATACCAAGAGATAATCCAGAATTTCCAAGCATGATAGATATCTGGCCAAGCTGTGATTATTTAGAAAGAGAAATTCATGATTTCTTCGGAGTAATTTTCAAAGGTAATCCAAACATGGAAAGAAACTTCCTGCTAGCTCCAGATACACCAAAATACCCATTAAGAAAAGATTTCAAAATCGAACAACCGACATTCATAATTGGAGGTGAAAAAAGTGGAGGAAGTTAAGGAAATTAGTATAGGAGTTCCTGTAGAACCTCCAACTGAAGTAAAGGATCTTTATGTTCCGATTCCTCCAGAATACATTGAGGACTCTTATAAAAAGGATAGTTTAATAGTTCTAGTAGGTCCTCAGCATGGTGGAAGTGGACACATGCGTATAATATTAAGATTAAGAGGAGATATAATTCTCGAAGCTGTGCCAGATCCTGGATACGTACACAGGGGTGTTGAAAAGCTTGCTGAAAATAGATTATATATTCAAAACATTCCACTAGTCGAAAGACCATCCATAATGGATTGTGCTAACTTCAATTTAGGTTATGTAAGAGCTATTGAAAGAATGATGGACATAGAAGTTCCAAAAAGAGCTCAATACATCAGAATGATATTAGCCGAGCTTTGCAGAATAGGTACGCATTTGTATGATGCTGGAATTCTTTCAATATTCCTCGGACATTCAACAGGATTCATGTGGTGCTTTGGATTGAGAGAACTTATATGTGAGTGCCTTACAAGAGTTAGCGGTGCCAGAGTTACAGCATCTTACATCATACCAGGCGGTGTAAGAAGAGATGTTGATGATAGTGTTCTGAAATACATTTATGAATGTACAAAAACAATAGAGAATAAAATCATAGGTTTTAAGAGAATCTTCGTTGAGAACCCAGTCACCATTGCTAGACTAAAAGATGTTGCAGTAATAGGCAGAAGTACGGCAATCAAAGTTGGATTAGTTGGACCATTTTTGAGAGCTTCTGGTGTAGAATATGATGTAAGAAAAGTCGAGCCTTATGAGGCCTATGATGAGGTAGAGTGGGATATTCCAGTATCTTATGACGGTGATTCTTATGCTAGACTATTAGTCAGAGTTGAAGAAATCTACCAAAGTATCAAAATAATCCGCCAGTGCGTTGATAGACTACTAGAAATGCCAAAAGGTGGTGTGATAAGCGATCAAATATTAACCGGAATAAAGGAAAAGGAGGTAGTTTCAAAGGATATCAAAGGTTACTTCTATAGAGTTTTTGCAAGACTGGTGCCTCCAGCAGGAGAAGTTACTACACTAACAGAAGCTGCTAGAGGTTTACTGCTCTACACAATTGTAAGCGATGGCAAATCCAATGCACCTTATAGGCTTAGAATAGTTTCTCCATCATGGTTATACCTCAAAGGATTTATGGAATCCCTAAAGGGCTGTAGATTGGCAGATTTACAAGCAGTTTACGGAAGCTTTGGTTACTTCCCACCTGAGGCAGATAGATAGTGTGTTTATTTAAGGAGGAAATATAAATGGTGTATTTGATTCCTGAAAGCTTGTTTGAACTTTTCAAGCAGGAAATGGTTAGCATACCTATTATAGACCCTATAATCAAAAAATTACTTGAGATACCAGTACTAAATGTCATTGTTGCATTCATTTTCTGGAAAAAAGTATTTGCAGTTCTTGTAGCTCCAGGATTGCTTACAATTTTGCTCATTTTACTAATAATAATATGGCTTGAAAGAAAAATTACCGCTAGAGTTCAATGGAGATACGGGCCTTTAGAGATTAGCAAACCCATTGGTGGTGTAATTCAGCCATTGGCAGATGGCATTAGATATCTCTTCCAAGAAGTCATAGTCCACAAGGATGCCCATAGGCCATACTTCCTCCAGTTTCCACTGTTATCTTTTATACCAGTTTTGCTACCTATTCTCGTCATTCCCGCTGGTGCAGTTTATGCAATTCAAACCCCATATGCAGTTCCGATAATTGTTGGTCTGATTACACTGATCCCAATGGTTATTATAGCCTTAGGATGGGCTTCAAACAGTAGATACGCATACTTAGGTGTGCTTAGAGAAACATTCATGTATTTTGGATACGAAGTTGCTTTCATCATCGCTGTCATTGCAATGCTAATAATGTACGGTACTGGTGATGCATTCAGAATTACTGAGGCTCAAAGAGGAATTGTTGGTGCCGTACTAAATCCTTTAGCATGTATAGTATTTCTAGTAACCTCAGCAATGGCAACATCAAGACTTCCCTTTGATATTCCAGAAGCCGACCAAGAAGTTGTATTTGGACCTTTTGTAGAATATACAGGAATTGTATTTGGAATTGTTATGACTTTAGCATATGAGAAACTTTATCTACTAGGATTGCTATTTTCAATACTGTTCCTTGGTGGGTGGAACGGACCCTACATACCTCCACTAGGGGATCTAAGCGGTGTGATTTGGTTATTGATAAAAACCGTGATTTTCATGACTTTCCTAGTATTTCTCCGTTCAGTTTACCCAAGATTCAGAGTTGACCAAGCATTAAAATTAGGATGGTCTCAGTTGCTCTGCATTTCCTTCATTGCTCTTGGATTAGCAATAGTAGTCAAAGTAGGGGGTTTGATGTAAAATGGTTATTAAAGTTGAAGGTGTAAAGCCTGGATTTTTTAGAAGAGTTGCAAATCATTGCATCGCAATAATCCTAGCATTACTTGAAGCAATATTTCCATCAAGAATTACCGTAAGATATCCAAAAGAGAGAAGAAAACTTCCTGACAACTTTAGAGGTATGCTTCAATTTGATATAAAGAAATGTATCAGTTGCTCTCAATGCGCATTTATTTGCCCAGCAAACGCAATAAAGATGATGCCTGCACCAAACGGTAAATACTACCCATCAATAGATTATACAAGATGTATATTTTGTCACTTCTGTGTAGATACCTGTCCAAGAGGGGCATGGATTCCTACCAAATTCATGGATACAGCCTATCCAACGCTAGAAGAAATGTTTTTATCCACAAGCAAACTGTTAGAGCCTCCAGAATTAGTTCTAAGAGAGGATAAAGCTATTGCAGAACTTAAGGCCGACGCAAGTGATATGTTTTTAGTAAAAGAGAAAAAAGTAGAAAAAGTTGCTTAACTTTATCTTTTAATTTTTCATAAACTGATTTCTACATTATATAACTTTTCTATATTTTCGCCACAAATCTTCCATATGAAATCCTCGCTGTAACCTAATTTTAAAAGTTCCTTAACCTTTTTAGGCACGGTTTTTGGTCCAAGAACAGCTCCTGGCCTTTTTGGGTCGTCAATATAATCCGTTTCTAAGACAAATCTTGTTCCCTGCTTAGCAGCATTTACGGGGTTATCACCACTTGCTAATACAGATGGAAATAAACCTATTTCTTCAAACTCGGAAACTAAAGGAGGAGCAAAATGCTTTATAACTTTCTCTCTTGGAAGACCTGCTTCATCTGCAAGCTTTGCTATTTCCAACATACCCTCCTTTGTGAAACTTTCAGTATGAATTTGCACAGCGCATCCAACGTCTTTAGCCACCTCAAATGCATGTTTTAAAATGTCATTGCTTAATTCCCAAACTTTCTTACTAACACTATAATGAGGTCTGCCGCTTTTTATAGCTACAGCTTCTCCATTCTCTATATACTTTGCAGCTAGGGAAATCGCATCTTTCATTATTTCAGCTGCTTTTTCATAACCTAATCTTTGTCCTAAAATTGTTATCTCCGCAGGATGTACAGACAGTACAGCAAAACTTTTAACTATTTTATTTGCTTTTTTAACAAGTTTTACGTGGAAATCAAAAATTTTCTTAAAATCCTCACTCTTCTTTGGCTTTAAATCATAATAAGTGCTTGGAAGGGAAACGATAAAAGCATGAGTGCCTCCTTCTTTTTTAAATAACTCTAAAGCCTCAAATTTTAAATGAGCGTAAAGATGCATGTGATTATCCGTAATTACGATTCCATGCATAAAACCATTAAATCTTAGATTTGATTTTAAAACTTTTTGAGGAAGTAGTATAAGTGATTTTTGAGGTTTCGGTTAAATGATAATTGTTAGATACTCCGAAATAGCCCTTAAAGGTAAAAAGAGAATGGAATTTCAAAATACTTTAATAAAAAACATAAAAAGAGTTTTGTTAAAAGAGTTCGACTTAAAGCCAAAAATTAGAAGCGAGTGGGGGAGAATATTCATAGATTTGGATTCAAATAAAATTGCTGAAAGAGTTTCAAAAATTTTTGGAGTTTCTTCAACAAGTTTAGCAAATGTAACTTCATCGGAAATTGAAGATATAATTAGCACAGCTCTATACGTTTTTAGAAACATAGAAAACCCAAAAAGCTTTGCAGTAAGAGTAAGAAGAGTAGGAGACCATCCTTATACTTCTTTGGATGTTGCAAGAATTGTAGGGCAACATATAAAAGATAAATTTCACACTCCAGTAAATCTTGACAATCCAGAGGTAGAAATTGGAATAGAAATTAGAGATGAATTTGCATACGTTTATACAAACTATGAAACATTTAAGGGAGTAGGTGGACTTCCAGTGGGCACCCAAGGAAGAGTTCTGAGCTTAATCAGCGATAAATTATCCTTACTTTCTACTTGGTACGCTCTAAGAAGGGGTTGTGATGTAGATTTACTAGTAGCTGCTAATTACAAAGATGTTAAAACAATCAAAACAAACGTCAAAATTTGGGCCTGCTATAGGGACGTTAACCTCATTGAATCGAAAAACGAAGATTTAAAAGACCTTCTTCTTGAGGCTTTTTCACTAGATTATAAGGGGATTTTTTGCTCAATAACTACTGACAATTTGCCTAACTTAATTAATGTGTTAAAAAACAGATCGATGCCTGTTTTTACACCGCTTGCACCATTTAAGCAAGAAGAAATTAACCTAAAACTAAAAGAAATTCTGATAATGAAAAATGAAACTAGCTAATCATACATTTTTTTCAAACAATCTTCTGTGGATGCTAGATACGTTTTAACTCCTCTAAGCTTTGGTAAATATGTGTAAGCTTTTCCAGAGTTCGTTAAAACTGAGTTTACACTCTTAGCCAAAGGTGAAACCACTATACACGTATCTGCAAAAACTTCAACCCCATTTAGTTCCAATTTGTCCACTATATTTTTATTTCTTTCAATTAGATGTCTTGATGTGAATAACCACACTTTTCTCTTCACTTTACCATTTTTTGCAATAAACCTGTATATATCAAGTAACTCATCCTTTGATAAGTGTGGACAACCAAAAACAACAACATCAGGGTCACAATAAGCTGTTTCATCCTTAATTTCCAATGTTAGAGTTTCTACTACAGTATCTGTCCTTGCTTCAGGAGTTTGGTCAGCAATATGGAAAATTGCTAAGTCACCAGCTGATGCCAGCGATGCTCCTAGTATTTTCATTTCATCATTGCTCAATCTTCTTTTAAACTTAAAAACTGGAATCTCATCCGCCTTTAGAATTTCTCCTACTTTTAATCCAAGCAGAGATAAGGTTTTATAATTTATTTCCCCATTATATTTAATTAAAATATTTGGTATTCTATTCTCTTCAAGTAATAAGCCATAGTATGGTGTTTTTCCTATAATTGCTGCTGCTAATGCTGTTATTCCGCTTTCTCTATTTGTTCTTGCACCTAGAACGGAATTTGCATAGATAATAGCTGAACTTTCCGACCAAGCTAAGATATCTCCCTTTTCTGGCTGATATATCAAATAAGGTGTGCAAGTTAGCGTTAAGTCTGCTCCTAGTTTTTTGAACACATTTAAAATTCTCATTTGCTTCTGATAAAAATTTTCCGAGACATTCATTTTTTTCCATTTTTTTAAATCTATTCCAGCTGGATTTATCGTAGTTCTAACCCTTACCTTGGCATTTATTCCTTCAAGCCATTCCAACCCTTCATCCCCGATGTTCTGGTAAGAAATCCCTGAAACATGAGCAGATTTTATGCTAACTAGTTTTTCTGCTTTGAAAATTTTACCTACTGCAATTAATATTTCCATTGCCTTTGCAATTGATGGATTTGGGTCTTCAAGCAATCGTTCTTCCTCTTTTGTCAGATACACAGCTTATCAACTCTTTCAAAATCTTGTTTTCTACTTAACGGCATGGTTGCGTCTATACCCCACTTTGATGTAATTCCATCCTTCGCTGACGGGTCTAAAGAACTTCCTCTTATATTTGAAATAATTAATACATCTTTATCTGGTTGAACCCTTGTTGCTAAAGCGTATTCTATTTCCTCATGGTTATATACATCTATATCTTCATCAACAATTATAACCATCTTTAAACTTGTATGTGCGGCAAATGCTGCAAGTATTGCGTTTTTTGCATCACCTTCTGTTATTTTTCTGATTTGTATTACCGCATGGAAGTAATGTCTGCTTCCTGGTGTTAAAACTACATTTTTTACATCACAAACATTTGATACAGCCTTGTAAATCACGGGTTCATAAGGCAAGCCCATTAGCGTTGCGTGTTCACTACTAGCTGGTATTATAGCATAATATATTGGATCCTCAGCCATGTATAGCTTCTCTATTTCAATTACAGGTTGTTTTCTAACTTTGTCATACGTTCCTGTTAAATCAACAAAAGGTCCTTCGTTCTCCAACCTGCCTGTCATTTTACCAATCATGAGAATCTCGCAATCTGGAACTAGCATGTCATCAACTTCGTAAAGCTTGAAGTTTTTTATTAAGGAGTTCGAGTAATAGTATTCCATTCCAAAAGGTAGTCTTGTAGCTGAAGAGAACAAACATAACGGGTGTACACCTATTGCTATGGCTATAGGTAAATCCTTTTCTCTTTCTATTTCACGCTTCCAAAGCATGTATGTGTGCCTTGGTGCTACAATTCTAGCTACAAGTTCTTTCTTATTTAAAACCATCAGCCTATGTATACTGCAATTGTAAGACTTTGGATCGGTTACTTTAGCATCGTTTGCTCTTGCAATTAAAACACCGCCAGTGATATATCTACCTCCATCTTTTTTGAAATATTTCAAAATAGGTAATGAGTGCAAATTTACAGTGCCCTCTTTTAGCTTGAAATCTTTTTCTATTTTTATATTATTATTTATTTTGATTTCTGCAAGATATTTTGCAAAGTCTCTCTCAGATATCCCCATATATTTACATAGTAAAGATCTAGAGCTGGCAAAATTCATTGCAACTTTCTTTCCTTCTACATTTAGAATAATAGGTGTTTTTTCATATTTATTTTTTAGAATAAACTCTACAGCTTCATCATGCTTCAGTTCTTGCTTGATTTGTATAACATTTTTTGCTAACTTTTCAATTGCATTTCTTATGTTCATTATTTTAGCATCATCCTCAACCTATATATGATTTAAGCATTTTCCTAGGATTGCTGCAATCTTTGAAGATCTTTTTCCTTTACTTTTTAGAAAATTTTTAACAAATACTAAATCATAAATCTTAAATATTGCATAAATATATAGAAAGCAGTATGAAAAAATATGTCATAGCAGGTGTAGTATTATTAATAATTTGCGCTGTTTCCGGCGTTTATGCCTATAAGAGTTGGAGCACAGCAAATACTGTTCACAATTACGTCCAAAAAGCTCTCAAAGCTATGGAGGGAGGAGATTATGACACTGCTATAAATTATCTTGAAAAAGCGATAGAAATAGATCCAAATTACCCAATAGCTTATTATGATCTAGCATTAGCCTATGGAAATGAAGAACAATTCCACAGATATTACAAATTACCAGGGCAAAGCTTTACGGATGCAGGTCATCCAGAGATGCAGGAAAAGTACGAAAAAGCTGTTAAGTACCTTGAATATCTCAAGAAAAAGTTTCCAGAATATAAAGCTATAGCAGAAATGGCACTGGGTGATGTAAATTTCCTTTACTACTGTGGATACGTCAACAGAGAAAAATACGTTTTGCCTCACTACTTATATGCTTTAAATCACACAGATGAAGTTGAAAAATACTTAGGTAAAGAAGGAGTTTCCGCTTTATACGCAAATTTAGCGAGAGTTTACCTAGCTATGGCTAAGGTTAATTTAGCTGAATATTACTACAAGAAGGCAATTGAAATCTATCCAGATCCAGGCATTGACACCGCTTACGAGCATTTAGCGTGGGTTGAACTAGAATTAGGAAACTTGAGTGCCGCTTATAATGTTGCAAAGGCTTTTATTGAGCGTGCAGAGAAATATGGGTGGGATAGTGACCTTGGTTATGCCCCAGCTAGCATTTCAGCTTACCTTCTTGGAAAATACGATGAAGCCGAGGAATATGCTAAAAAAATAATTGAAAGCTTTCCAGAATCTGCATATGTTGGAGAATCCTACAGAATTCTAGCAATGATTTATTACAAAAGTGATTTAAAGTCAAAAGCAATCGAAATGCTCGAGAAGGATATAACTAACTGCAACAATGCTATAAATAACCCAGAAGACGCGACTACTGTACCTACCGCAATATATGAGAGAGCTTTGGCAAACTATATGCTTTACAAATATACAAATGATTCCTTGAAACTAGATTCGTGTATATCTGACTTGAAATGGATAATAAACAATCCTAAGTTTACTAAAAGAGAAGTTGCACATAGAAACTATTACATTCTAGCCCATTTATCTTTAGCCAGCATACACTCACATCTAGGTAAATTTGATAATGCCAAGAGCTATTTAACAAAGCTAAAAACAGAATTAAAGCAAGATCCAGATCTTAAAGGCTGGAATGAGTTCATTGGGAGTCTTGTAGACGAACTGATTGACTCTGTTTCAGCAAAGAAGCCAATAAAAATGCCTGAAGTTGTGTGGATACTTTCCCACTGAAGTTACACAGTTTCTGACTAAGCGAGACTTATTGGTATAAAATATGATAATTCACCTTTTCACACAGCATGAATTGTAACAAAAATTTCAAACTGCAAAATTAAATGTTATCAAAAATTACGAAAAAAATTTATATGATTTAACATTTATAGCCAAGTGGTGAGATTTATGTGTGCGCCAGTGTCTGTTTCAATGTCACCAGTAGTACCTTTGAGTGGTGTAATCTATACTGCTATAATTTCAGTAATAACAGGAGTAAGCGGTATTATTGTTTTAATTAAGGGTTTAATTGCTAAATCCAAAACGGAGGGGAGTTAAAGATGTGTGCTCCAATCTCAACAACCGTAAGTAGTGTTACTTCATCATCATTTGCTACAGCCATGCTAACAAATCAAATTTTAGCAATTACTACGATTCTCTCAGTAATTGGATACAAACTAGCTAAAATTTTAAAACTTGCTTAACCTTTCTAATTTTTTATTTTCCGCTTTTCTCTAATGTTAAAGCCAAAAATTCTCCAACTAGAGGTTACGAACGATTGTAATCTTAATTGCACAATATGCATGAGATTAAAGAGTAAAAGAGCAGTAGGATATCTCACTCTTGAATCATTTAGGAGAATACCAATAACAGAATTTAAAGAAATTGCCTTTCATGGTTGGGGAGAACCACTTCTTCATCCAGAGTTGTTTAAATTTATAGAAATTGCTAGCACAGAAGGTGTAAAAACTAGTTTGATAACAAATGGGGTATTATTAGATAAAAAACTAGATGAAATTGCTAAAAGTGGTTTGGATTCTATAGCATTTGGTATTTTCACAACAAAAAACAAAGAGGTAGTTTTTCGGAATGTTAAAAAATTTAGCAGAGTAAGAAATGAAATTAATGTAGAATCCTATATTGATATAACAATACTGCCCTGGAACCTAAGCGAAATCAGTAAAATAGTTAAATTTGCAGGAGAATGTGAGTTAGATGGAGTAGTTTTACACAAATTGTTTCATTTGCATGACTCTAGCTTAAGACCTCTTTCAGATGACGAAATTAAACTTGCTTGTAAAATTGCAAAAGATATTGGAAAAGAGGTGGGTGTAAAAGTCTATTGTCCTCCTAAAAAATCAAGACCGTGTGCAGTAGCTCTTTCATGCATATTTTTAGGATGGGATTTAACCGCCAGTCCATGTTGTTTTTTACATGAAATGGGTTACCATTATAACTCTCTAAACTTCAATGAACACAGAAAATTTTTAGCAGAGATGAGAGAAAATGACATCTGCAAAAGATGTCCATGGTGAACTATACAAATTAGCTGGCATTTTTGTTTTAGCATTTATAAGTATTGTTCTCTCCTATTTCATGCCTTCAGGCTATTTTTCCAAGCTTGCAAACATAAAAAACATTCCATGTCTAGGATTGGGTATTTTTTCTGGTGTACTTTACATATTTTGGATTGCATTAGCTAGGGAAATGTATGGTCGTGGTTACGGTATTTTAGTCTCTGCAATAATTGTATCCCTTTTACTAATTAATGGCCCTTGGTATGGTGTAGTAGATCCCCCGTATTTCGGAGTTTTTGGTTTTTTATCGTTCATTTTAATGGGTATTGCAACAGATTTCATCAATGGAGGAGTTGGTAGCGTGTTATGCTTAATTACAAACTGGATTGCATTTGGATACTTCAAAAACGTTTATCCAAAATCTTTTCCTCTAGCCGTATTAACCATTTCAATCACATTCTTTTCAGGTTTTATATTTGATTTCCTTGCTAAAAAGTTTAAAAAATATTTAATCTCTAGTTAATTGTGCCAAAAACAAAAACAAGTGATCCAAAAATGAGAATAGATCGTGTATTGTTGGTTTTAATACTTATTTTAGTTCTCTCATCGTCAATTTCCTGTTGTTTAAAAGCTAAAAAAGAGTATACACCAAAAGAGACTATACAAGTAAAGAAGATTGTAGATGATTTCGGATACACTGTAGTAGTAAAAGGTTATCCAAAAAGAATTGTATCTTTATCTCCAGCTACCACTGAAATACTTTTCGCATTAGGATTAGGAGATAAAGTTGTTGGAGTTACTGATCAATGTAATTACCCACCAGAAGTTCTAGAAATGAAAAAAAATGGATCTTTAGTGTCCGTAGGAGGTTACTCATCAATTAATGTCGAAAAAGTCATAAGTTTAAATCCAGATCTAGTTATTGCAAGCTATGGAAACGGAATTAAGTGTGTTGAAGCTATAAAAAGCTTTGGAATTCCAGTAGTATGCTTAAACCCAAAAAATATAAGCGGAATTATAAGAGATATAGAAATTCTCGGAGAAATTACTGGTAGTTTAGATGAAGCCAAAGAATTGGAGAAGTTCATTATTAAAGAAGTTCAAGAAGTAAAAAGGAGAATTAAGCTCACAAAACACAGGCCAACTGTAGCCCATGTGATTTGGTATAACCCAATCTGGGTCAGTGGAAGGGATACATTTGTTGACGAAATTATACAAATTGCTGGCGGTCAAAATGCGTTTAATAAAAGCGGTTGGTTTTCAGTCAGCTTGGAAGAGTTTGTTTCGGCTAACCCAGATATAATAATAGTCAATTCCGGTACAGGTATGAACAAATCTGGTAAAAATATAATTTACGAGTGGCTTATGAGCGAAGAAATTTTAAAGAGTGTCAAGGCTATAAAAAACAAAAAAGTTTACGTAATAGATGCTGATATCATTTCAAGACCATCCTATAGATTAGTTTATGCCCTCAAACAAATTGCAAGATATATACATCCAGAAGTATTTGAAGAAAAAGAAAATCTTACTAACTTTACTCGCAGCAGTTATTATAACCTTAGTAATAGCTCCATGTTTTGGTCCAACAATTTTGCTACCACACACGCTTATTAACTCTTTTCTGAAGGTCCTTAATGGAAAAGCACTAAATATCAATGAAACCATTCTAATTAACTTGAGATTGCCTAGAGTTCTTATGTGTATACTCGTTGGTTCAGCTTTAGCTTCAGCGGGAGCAGTCATGCAATCTGTTTTTAGAAATCCTATGGCTGAGCCGTTTATATTAGGTATATCTTCTGGCGCTGGGCTTGGAGCCATTATCGGCACAATTTTAGCGTTCAATGTTTATGCAATCTCCATTTTTGCTTTTTTTACGTCAATACTAGCAGTTGTAATCGTGTACTTACTTGCAAAAATTGAAGGACAAGTTTCCGTAGAATCCTTACTTCTTGCAGGAATTGCTGTTAATTTCTTTCTATACTCTCTAGAGTGGCTTTTATTAATAAAGACGGACGCATACATGGTACTTTCATGGCTTGTCGGATACTTCGGAGGAATAAGATGGGTTGATGTGAAAATTGCATCCTTACCAATAATTTTTGGAGTAATTTTAATTGGTTTATACTCTCGGGAACTAAACGTTTTGCTTTTGGGCGATGAAAGTGCACATTATCTTGGAGTTGACGTTAAAAGAGTAAGAAAGATTTTGATTGCACTAGTCTCCTTAATTACAGCTATTTCTACAGCATTTGTTGGCTTAATAGGGTTTGTTGGCCTTATGGTACCTCATATTATGCGATTAATTGTTGGAGGAGACAATAGGGTTTTAATTCCCAGTTCAGCCTTGTTTGGAGCGATTTTCCTGACCTGGGCAGATACTTTAACTAGAACTCTAATGGGTGATATCCCAGTAGGCATTATTACGATGCTGTGCGGCTCTCCATTCTTCTTATATTTATTAAGAAAAAAGCACGGTACCTATTTTTAACCTAGCGCTTTTAATCCAATAGTACTCAGCAAGATTTGCAAATCCTCTTCGGATTTTACAAAAACACCATAATTTCCTATTTTTATATTTTTCAACCCAGCCTCCTCTGCTGCGTTGTAAGCTTTGAGCATTTCCATCAATGTTGGTGGTCTCACCTTAAGTTTATATTCTGGGAAAAATGCCAAGATTGTAAAAGGAATTTCTGGATCCAAATCGACCAAAAGCTTAGCTATTTTCCCGATTTGATCCTCTTCTACCCATCCTGGGATATAAAGTGTGGAAACTTCCAATACAAAACCTCTGTCCAAGATTCTTTCCGGTGCCTTTAAAATCCACTTGTTCGTAGTTCCGCATAGTTTTTTATAAATCTTTTCGTCATAAGCTTTTATATCAAGCCAAAAGCTATCTACTCCAGCATCTGCCAATATATCAAGGTTTTTTGGCGTTAAACCGTATCCATTAGTTTCTATCAAAACCCACATGTTTTTGCACATCTCCTTTAT
Source organism: uncultured archaeon (assembly GCA_964498465.1). Taxonomy (GTDB): domain Archaea; phylum Halobacteriota; class Archaeoglobi; order Archaeoglobales; family Archaeoglobaceae; genus CAZCHG01. Next base: position 39,604 of record CAZCHG010000003.1, read on the forward strand.
TTTCTCAGTAGCTTCAGCATAAAATTCTGCGCAACAAACTATATCCCCTCCCGTAAAGGCTACTATGTTTCTTGCAGGACCATATCCCTGTGGACTCAAAACTATTTTACCTCTATCTAACTTTTTAGGGCAAAATTCACCCGGTTTACCCTTCACAACGCAACTTCCACAATGTCTGCATAGATCTGTGGCATGCCACATTGTAGCTCTTTTTCTTGGCTCTTTAACAGTCACACACATCTCGTAGTCTGCTACCATTTCAGCTATTTCATTTGTTGATACCCAATACCCGTTTGCTATCTGAGTGAAGTACCAAGAATGACATTTTAAGCATGTATGATTGCAGCCACTTTGATAGATGCTAAAATAATCTTCAGGTCTTGAAAGCATAGCAGACTTAATTAAACGATAAAACATTCCATTTTCGTACCTTAGCGTAATTTCACAAGCTTTACTTATTCTGCCTTCTTTGGTTTTAGTTAGACAAGATCCTAGTTCATACCCCTGAACAACTAACCTGCACGTAATTTTGCCTTGACCTTCTCTGAAGCTACTGTTCACAAAAATTTATCATATTTTACTGGATTAAAATCTTAATCAATGTATTCGGGGTTCAGCGGATGTCCGCATTGATGGGCGAACATCCGCCTTGGGACACATCAACCTCAACTCCCTCAGGGTTCATCGGGA
>CAZCHG010000004.1:0-14230 GCA_964498465.1 uncultured archaeon
GAAAATTTTTGCTGAATCTAAGTCCTTAGCATACTTGTAAGATTGAACAGCAGCCAGTGTAAGAGAAATAAAAAGAGATTAATACTCTTTCATCAAAGGCACAGTTTTAAACTCACTTTTTTATAGGATATCTCTTTATACTTCCACAATTTAAGCAAGTTATTATAACTCTTGATTTTTTTATTCTTACTCTAATTTTATCGGATTTATACGGATACAGGCATTTTTTGCAGAAAACCCTTAACTCTTTTGGTATTTTTACCTTGTATTTCATAGATATTTTTCTAGCTAGTTCAATGTACCTTCTTGCAAGCTCGTAATCTTCACTTTTTGTATTCATAGCTCTATTTATTAATATCTTTATCCTTTCCAAAGCTATTTCTCTTTCCAGTTTTTTCTCTCTCTTTAACATGCTTCTAATACACTGTTGCTTATTGTTCCGCTAATTTACTACTCGTAAAACTATAAAATCAATAGAAGATTCCAACTTTTGTTTAAAATTTTTAAGCTTTAAAAATAGGTAAGCTTGAAGTGATATGGAGAATTTGGCAAAGAATGATTTAATTAATGCTATAAAATCACTAATGAAAAATTCAGAAATAAAAAAGTTAATTGAGACTAGAATTAAGGAATTTGAAAAAATTAGAGAAGGCTCCGACGAGGAAATTTTCAAGGAGTTATGTTTTTGCATTTTAACGGCCAATTTTAATGCAGAGAAGTGCATAAAAATTCAAAAGGAAATAAACACAGGATTTCTAACTTTGAACGAAGAGGAGCTAGCTAGAGAGCTAAGAAGGTTAGGCCATAGATTTCCAAACACCAGAGCTAGATATATCGTATTAGCTAGGGAGCATCTGAATTCATTAAGGTCAATCGTAAATTCTGGAAAAAATGAAGGAGAAATTAGAGAATGGTTGGTAAAAAACATAAAAGGACTAGGATATAAAGAGACAAGTCATTTCCTAAGGAATATCGGATTTAAAAACCTAGCAATTCTGGATTTTCACATTCTAAATCTGCTTGAGAAGTTTGGAATAATAGAGAAGCCTAAGAATTTATCAAGAAAAAAGTATCTTGAGATAGAAAATATATTAACTCAAATAGCAAAAAAACTAAGTTTAACTCTGGCCGAGCTAGATTTATACCTATGGTTTCTGGAAACTAGAAAAGTTTTAAAGTGAACACGTGTACTGGAGTACGAAAATATCTTTTGTTCTGCTATCTTCGCGCATAAGCTTTACATGAAGTTTTTGAACGTTATATCTACTCGTATTATTGAGCCCATCCTCTGCCAAGCTGGAACGCAATTTATTTCTTTTCCTGGTAAGTATTATCAGAGAAGTTTCAATTCCAAGTAGAATTCAAGCCATTCAAAGCTATTACCAGATAAATGCAGTCTTTCACATTCTTATGTATTTTTACTTTGAAAGAGTAAATCCTCGTAAGTACTTTTCAGCAAAGTTGGCAATGCTAGAGCTTGGTAGGAATGTATCTTGCACCCATTTTTAGTAACCTTCTATGAAGCTTAATAACACTTTCTGGCGATCCGGAAACTACTAGCGTGTTTATACAGCTATCTCCTGCGTGAGTATGGCTGTAACCGCAAATAATATCCTTATGCTCCTCTACAATCTTTAAAATAGATGAATCTGATCCGGTTACAACTATTATTCCACAACATTCATTCTTTGATGAAAGGTAATGAATATGATCATGAATATAATTTTTCAGAGCTTCACAAATAAGCTTGGATCTGTCAGTTTTTAGTATATTAACTAAAGCATCAAGATGTTTCGCCAAATCTTCTGGAATAGAGATACCAAATCTTCTTTTCTTTACTTTTTGCTCTTTCATCGTTCACCTCTTCAGTAAAGCCAAGACATATATAGTAAATAGAATTAGTCCTATAACTCCAGACGGTGCTTGATTTATAAAGATTGCTATATAAAGTCCTGCTAAGTTTGATATAAAGCTTACTGTTACGCTTAGAATTAGTGCACTTCTCGAATCTCTTGCTAAAAGTATTGAAATGGCAGAAGGTAGTAGAATTAGCACGTGTTCAAGGACAAATCCTATTATTTTTATTAAAGCAATTGTAGCAATTCCCAGCAGGGTATAAACTAGCCAATCGTAGAATTTAACGTTTATTCCAGAAATTATTGCCTTATCCTTCTCAACTCCTATGTATATTTGTTCCCTGTACGTTAGAATAACAAACGTTGATACAACCAACGCTATTACTGCTAAGTAAGCTATGTCAGCCCAACTTACGAGAAGTGGGTCCCCAAGTATTAGACTCCACAGGTTTACTTCAAGCTGGTAGTTTGTCAAGATAAAGTACATGGCTATTACTGTTACGGAGGCTGAAAAGGAAACAAAAACTGCAGTAGCAATGTCAGGGTCTAAACCCCTATGGATTACAAAGCCAACTGAATATATTAGAATCAGGCCAATTACTACAGACCATATGTACTCATTTAAGATTATTCTTGCCAAAGGTATTGCTAAAACGACTGCTAGCAGTGCAAGATGGGCCGATGCGGCGGATAGAAAGTATAATCTTCTAGCAGCTATCAGCGGACTTAAAAATCCATAGATTAATGCAGAAAAAATCATGACAAGGATCCATTTCAGGCAAATCATCTAAGAACCCTTTTTATTACGATTGCAATCAAAACTGCTACTAAAACAGCGGAAAAATCAAAGTCTTGAGACTTAGATTTAGCATAAATTAAATTTTTACTATTTATGCTTATGTTTTCGAGCTTATCAAGAATGCTTTTCATAGCAACGGGTGATTCCACGTACAAAATTGGTAAGTTGTACTTTGCTGCAATTCGCTCTAAACTATTTGAGATTGCGGAACCTCCAGTAGTCACGACAGCTATTTTTATTTTACCAGATTTAATATCGTTTTCAATTTTCATTAGATCTCCAGGAGTTGGAGGAATTCCCCATTCTTTAACTATCAAATGAGTTACATTGATCCCAATCCAAGAGACTGCGTAAGGTATGTATGGAAAGTCTCCAACTCCACTTAAATTTAGCTTAGGAGTTTTCATTTTAAGTTGCTCCACTTTTTCGATGATCTTTTCAGCTTTATTTTTATATTCAGTTTCATTATTTGGATTTAACTTTGCTAGCTCCTCTGATAAATATTTAATAAAAATCTCATAATTGTTTGGATCGTAGACAGGCATATGATATATATCTTGGTTTAACTCTGGATTTTTTCTTAGTTTTATTCCATTTATGAAAGGTATCTCAATTAATTTAGCTTTAATCTCTCCTTTGCTTACAAGTTCTCTAATTTTCATTTCAAATGGAGCATGAGCTGTTGAAATTATTAGATCAGAATTTTTCAGTTTTTTAATATCTTCTGGAGTAAGTTGATAAAGATGTGGGTCTACTCCAGGTGGAGCTATGTAAAACAAATTATCATTTTCACTTAAGATTAATTTTACATCTTCTCCTAAGCTTGAAAATGTAACAGTCACATTTAGGCTAGCCAAACACACAAAAAATAACAAAGATAAGTGCATATTCTATAGTTCTGTGCACAACATTTATAAATATTATTCAGGAATGTGCACAATAGGAATATGGAAATTAAACTCAAAGATTTGTGTATAGGTTATAATGAGCCGATTGTATCAAATTTGACCTTAAACATAGTTGGTGCTGGACTTACACAAATAATTGGCCCTAACGGAGCCGGAAAAACCACATTGCTTAAAACAATTCTCGGATTAATCAAACCAATAAAAGGCAAAGTTATTGTAAAGTGTAGAAAGATGGGATATGTACCTCAAAGGATCTCTTTGGACAAATTTTATCCCTTAACAGCTTGGGAATTAGTTTTGAACACTCTTCTTCTTTATAATAAGAAATGGCCCAGGTTTGCAAATAGTAAGGACAAGGAAAAAGTTAAGAAAGCTTTGAAATCTGTTAAACTGCCTAAAGAAAAATGGTATGATCCATTTATGGAATTGAGTGGAGGAGAAAGGCAAAGAGCACTTATAGCCATGGCAATTGTTCACGATCCAGATATTTTAATACTAGATGAGCCTTTATCAGCCTTAGATCCATTAGGAAGAGTTGAAATATCAAAGCTAATAGGGACTTTAGCAAAAAATAGACTAATCTTAATTGCTTGTCACGATCCAACTTTACTTCTTCCATATACGACAACTATTCTCTTACTCAACAGAAACTACCATGCTTTTGGACCTCCAGAAGAAATTCTGAGAGTTGATGTTCTAAGAAAAGTATATGGAGAGTCTGCAATAGAAATAGAGCATGTTCACATAGGCTAAAAATTTAACAATAAATCAGATGCCCTCTAATTTGGTTTAAAATTTCATAGACTCATAAATTTAAAGATCTAAGTCTTTAAATTTAATTAAATTAATTTTTAAGTAACATCACCTTGTATTTTTAATTATATCTTCGCGTGTAAAACTCTTAAAGTAAATCTAAATACTGCTTTCTTTTCAAAAAACCTAGGTTTTTTATCTAAATCCCCTTCAAATTAAAAATTCTAGTAAGTATTTTGTAGAGTTTTATTTTTTAAAAAGCCTTATTTTTAAACCAACACCAACTCTTATTGCCTTTTCGAACACATAGCTCGCTACAGCTATATCCTGTATAGCCAAACCTGTAGAATCGAATATTGTGATTTCACTTTCATCCTCTCTACCCTTTTTCATTCCTGCCACGATTTCTCCTAGAGTGGCATATATCTTATCTCTGGTGAAAATACCTTTTGATACAGCTACATTTATTTCCCCAGCGTGCATAGCCTGCTCTACATCATCCACAATCACTTTTGCGTGAGTGATTAACTCCTCATCAAGTTCTTGCTTACCTGGAGCATCGGCACCTATTGCATTTATGTGTGTACCCTCTTTTATCCACTCTTTTTTTACTATAGGTTTGCGAGAGGGTGTAGCGGTTGTTAAAACGTCGCAGTCACATACATTTCTTACATCATCAACTTTTGCCTTAATTCCGCTCTCTTCACAAAAATTTACAAATTTTTCAGCTTTCGATCTTATTATATCATAGGCTTTAACGTAATCCATTTTAAAAATGCATTTTAAAGCCTTAAATTGAAAATAAGCCTGATTTCCACAACCAATAAATCCAAAAATACTGCTATCCTTTCTTGCTAAATATTTAGATGCTATCGCACCGGCTGCTCCCGTTCTGATATTGGTTATGTACGTACCATCCATGATTGCAAGTGGATATCCAGTTTCAGGATCATTGTATATTATTATAGCCATTACTGTGGGCAAACCTTTTTTTGGATTTTCTGGATGCGAGTTTACCCACTTAATTCCAGCTTTTCCATTCAAGTACGCTGGCATTGCTCTTAAGTCTCCATTTTTAAAATTTAAAAAGACTTTTGGTGGCATTTGAGTTCTCTTGAGGGCATGAAGTTTAAAAGCATCCTCGACAACTTTTATGACTTCATCCTGTGTTATGAGTTTTTCTACATCCTCTTGGGTTAGTAATAAAGTCCCCATACTCATAATATTTAAGAAATAAATTAAGAATTATTAAAACAAAGATTTTTATTTTTTACTCAGTTCTTAACCAAGGCATCATTTTTCTTAACTTTTCTCCAACAATTTCTATTGGATGATTCTTTTCCAGTTCGAGAAGTTTGTTAAACACAGGCCTACCTACACTGTTCTCAAGTATCCACTCCCTCGCAAACTCTCCAGTTTGTATTTCTTTTAGTATTTTTCTCATCTCATCCCTGACTTTATCATTTATAACCCTCTTACCTCTTGTTAAACCCCCATATTTCGCCGTATCGCTTACCGATTTCCACATGTGGTAAATTCCGCCCTCGTAAATTAAATCCACTATTAGTTTCAGCTCATTCAAAGCTTCAAAATATGCAACTTCTGGTTGATACCCAGCCTCAACTAAAATCTCAAATGTTGCCTTTATCAATTCGGTGACTCCACCACATAGATCGACTTGCTCGCCAAACAGGTCTGTTTCAGTCTCTTCTTTAAATGTTGTCTCGATTACACCTGCTCTTGTACAACCTAGTCCTTTTGCATAGGCAAGAGCATAATTCATAGCTTTTCCTGAATAATCTTGATGCACTGCAACCAACGCGGGAACTCCCTTTCCCTCAACAAACATTCTTCTCACAAGATGACCAGGACCCTTGGGTGCTACCAGTATAACGTCTACAAACTCTGGGGGGACTATTTGATTGTAGTGAATGTTAAAGCCATGGGCAAATAAAATTATATCACCCTCCTCTAGCTCGTTTTTTATTTTCTTCTCAAACAAAACTGGTTGCACATTGTCTGGAACTAGCATTGAAATTAAATCAGCCTCTTTTACCACTTCTTCAACTTCTTTTACGATAAATCCATCTTTTTCAGCTTTTTTCCAACTCTTACTACCTTTGTACAGCCCGACAATCACATCAATTCCAGAATCTCTCAAATTTTGTGCATGCGCATGTCCTTGGCTCCCATACCCTATTACAGCGACTTTTTTGTCCTTCAAAAAAGATAGACTAGCATCCTTTTCATAGTATATCTTAGCCATGAGCACAGATTGTAATAAGAAATATAAAAATCAATCTATTTCAGCTCTAACAGTCACAAACATTGGTCCTCTTACGTCAATTTTTCCGCCACTCGAAATTATGTATCTCCTTACATTGTCTTGAATCTCCAAATTAATATCAGATAACCCTTCAACCACCCTAACTCTGATCTCAACTGAATTTTTACCTAGGGCTGCAGAATCTTCAATAATCTTTGAAGCTAAATATGAAAATGAGTCTATGTATTTGATACCTGTTGGCACACCATCTTTGAAAAATTTTATCCATTTTTCTGTGCGAGGTAAGCCGTATATACTTCCATTATATACAACTATTTCATTTGCAAAAGCTGGACCACAAAGTTTTGTCTTCTCTCTCTCGAGAATGTAAACTTTAACTTTTTTATTCTCCAATTTCCCCTTGTATACGCAAAACTCACACGGTCCATCGGTGTTTGCGTATTTTACTGCAGAATTCACTATGGCTTTTGCAATTTCGTAACCAACATCGGATTTAGGTAATTTAGATATTCGAATCGCCTTTGCAATTTCATCATCGCTTAATTTAATTTTGCCGTAAAGCCAAGGATTTACCAATTCTCTGACATCAGAGTAACCATAAAGGATCATGGCTAATCTCTCTACACCTAGGCCCAGATTTAAAACTGGATATTCTATATCATACTGAGCCAGCGCCACTGGGGAATATATACCAAAGGTTGCAACCTCTATCCAACCGTTTTTAACACTAGGATGATATACAAAGACCTCAGTTTGTGTTCCGGGAATGTAATATTTGCTTCTCTTCTCATCTTCCTTAAATTTTAGCCTATTAAATCCAAGCTGCCTTAAAAGAGCTTCAGCTAAGGCTTTTCCATCGTCGATGGAGATATCTTCATCAACTATGACACAGCTTGCAGAAAAATATGTGTAAAGTCTAGTACTGCTCTCTCTTTGCTCGTTTCTGAAGCACCTGTCTATGCTAAAAAGCTTTATTGGAAGGGGTAAAAGAGAAGCAATTTTGCTAAGCGTTATAAACCAACCTGAAGTCATATGACTTCTAAGAGTTAGCGATGATGGTTCTGGTTTCAATTCCTTAAATTCTTTGAACAAATCTAAAACTTTTGTGGCTGATGCATCATCTATATTTAAAGCTTTTGAAATATTGAAAATTATGTCATCTCCAGAAATTTCACCTTTTTTAAATTTGTGAAAAACGAGTCTTAGATTCTTTATGTCATTATTTGAGACTTTTCTTTGTATAATTTTCTCAATCTTTTCTATCTCCTCGGAAGATATTCCCACATTTGGTTTTGGAAGTGTAGCTAGGTAAAAACATCTGTCTAGAACAGCTGGAGCTTCTCTCCCAAACTGTTTTTTAACGTGAACATCTTCTATTATTAGCGGATTAATTACTTCTTTGAAACCAAGGGATAAATAAGCTCTTCTTAATTCCTGAATAGTTCTAAAAACTGGATGTTCCTCTCCAAACTCTACTTTAATCCTTGGATAAACCCTATTTGGATTTCTCACTTTAATTACTTCTACACCTTTTTTCCATGCAAACTCGAAATCCTTCTCGGCCAACTCTCTGAACTCTTTTGAGTTAAATTTCATTGCAATGTCACCAATTTTATAATTTTATTTTTTCGTCCGTAGGCATTCCTGATAAATTTTTTGACTTTCCCAGCATGGATAAAAGTCCAACAAATGCTAGAATATCAGATACTATCAAGCTTCACCCTACTGTGGCTTCGAGCAATATTGACGGGCTTTTTTCAGAAATGGAGAATCCTTTTTCATAACCTATTCTTTCAAAAACATCATAACCTATGCATTTTATTTTATTTAATGCAGTATTTGCTTGTATTTTTATATAATTTAAAATTGCAGGACAGACTATTTCTTTATTCTTTACGTACCAGCAAAGCTCTGGATATATAAATATTGTATTATCTTGTAATTCAGCCTTAACCAAACCCTCTGCTATAAAACCTTCCTTAGTTTCTTCAAGAATCTCTTCAAAGGACCAATCTCCTGGCTCTACTATTAAGTTGCTTTGAAAAGCTTTAGGAATAGTAAATAATCCTCTTCCGTTTCCAGTAGGTATTGTTTTAAGTTTTTTTGCGGTTTCTCTAGTGTGTAAAAGATTTTTCACGATTCCATTCTCTATTAGTGTTTTTCTCTTAGCTAGTACTCCTTCATCGTCAAAATTGTAAGAGCCAAAACCACTTAAGGGGTCATCGTAAACTGTAACATCTGGGTTTCCTGGCAGAACGTCAATGTTACTTATGACATCTGCTTCAAGTTTATGAGTTAATTCATGGAAAAATGCACAAGCACACTCCTTTGACAAAATTGTATTCATTTTAAATCCCTTCATCAATGGATTTAGATACTTGGCCTTAACTATAGCCTTAGCTTTATCCTTGATCACGCTTGCAATCTCATCAAATTTCTTTTCCAAGCTTTTCAAACCACCAACATCTCCAACATGTATTGAAACAACACCCTTTATGGCAACACTTAGATTCAGATCTATTGTTATCTTTCTTTCTAAAGCATCAGCACCATCGCTAGTTTTAATTCGTCTTTCAGTTTCTTCATAGGTTAAAATACCTTCAATAAAACACTTGTCGAGTTCCTGTCTAATGTCATTTGATAAATCCACTAAGAAGTTTAAAGCTTCATCTTCATCAAAATCTTCTTTACCAATGCAAAATTCTCCTCTTGCTAACTCTGCGTCAGCTAATTCTATTCTATTTGAACCTTTACTTGCTAAAGATTCAGCTTTTTTAATTAAATCATCAATATTTCCGTTGTTTGAGGAGGATATACCCCAAGATTTTCCTGCTACTCTTGCAGAAGATATTTTGCTTGCGTTTTTGTTAATTTCAAATGAGTTACCTCTGATTGCTATTTCAAATACTCTACTAACAACTTCAGAGACTTGAATATGCTTCTCAAATGATTTGGTCATAATTTCTAATAAGAAGTTATACTACTGGTCTGTTTTAAAAAAATTGCAGAAAAGCTAATTTAATAATTAAAAAACTAGATACTTTGATTTAAAAAAATTAAAAAATAGTAGAGACCACAAATTAGTGTTTTTAGGTCATAAAGAGTATGAGAAGTATAGCTATACCTTCGTCAACTTTGATTAATGAAACCGATGAGAAAATAAAAACTTACAAAATTGGACTCATCGGTAGAGCTGCAGCTATTTTTAGAATTGATGAAATATTCATTTATAGAGATCCAAAGCTCGATGAATCTAAATTTATATCGGATATTTTGAGATATATGGAAACTCCACAATATTTGAGAAAAGATTTGATTCCTATAAAGAGTAGCCTAAAATTTGCTGGAGTTTTACCACCTCTTCAAATACCTTCTCACAAACCGAAACATGTAAAGATAGGGGAGATAAGAGAGGGTCTTGTAAAGAAAATAAAACCAAATGGTACTGCATTGGTTGATATAGGATTAGATACGTACGCAATATTGAAATCTACACCGAGAAAAAAAAGAATAACGGTAAAGGTTATATCAAAGGAGCCTTTGATTGTAAGCGAGGCAAAACCCAATGATTACTGGGGTTATAAAGTTAAAATAACAGAGTTAAGCAAAATAGTAAACAAAAATACAGCAATAATAACATCAAGAAAATGTAAATACCCAGATATTGAGGAACTAAAAAAATACAGCAATGACTTCATATTAATATTTGGTAGTCCAGAGGAAGGAGTATTTGAAATTGCTAAAAGGATTGGAGTAAAAATTAAAAATAAACCTTGCTGGAATTTGATACCAGACCAAGGTGTAAAGACCGTTAGATTAGAGGAGGCAATATTTTCATCCTTAGCTATATTGAACTACATATCTAGACTTTGAATTTTCAAGTTCTAGTGTTTAGTCAAAGATAAATGTTCAACCAGTTTGGATGTATCAATATATTTTTTGACCAAATTTTTCATTCTTTCAACTTTTTCTCCTTTTATTCTAATTTTGCCAAATAATTCATGAATCTTCTCGATAGTGTTAGCTGTGTCATCCTTAACTAGAATTATAGGCTTTTTTAATAATTTAGCTTTCCCAAGGATTGGTTTTGGTGGCTCTATGTTTCTTGTAAGCACTAAGCATTTAATATTGGGATTTTCTAAGGCTATAACTTGTAAATCAGGTCTATCTCCAGCAACTATTAATGCTGAATTCTTTGCACTTCTGAAATACGTCATTGCTGTGTGTGTACTCATAGCACCAACTAGTAATTCCTCAATAATTTCGTCCTTTTCAAATTCTACCAAAATTTCTCCATTTAAAGTCTCTGCTATTTCGCTAATGAATACACCACTTAGCATGGGATCCTTCGGTATGGCTCCTAAAACTAGTGGTTTGTCTTTGATCATTTTTTCAGCTAGCTCTAGTAAACTTTCTCTTTTATGCATAGGTACATAATTGAAGACCACAAATTCCAGTAAATCTCCCAACTTATCTTTTACAGCTAGGATTTTATCTAAAACGAAGTCATTATACTTTGCAACTACCAAGATTTTTGAATTAAACAATTTTGCTATGTTTACAGCATCTAATTCGATAAATTTACCTACAGCATAATCTATTATGCTTTCAATTAGAATTATATCCTTATTTTTTGCTAACTTGGTGTATGCATTCTTAATTTTCTCAATTAAAGCGCTCTTATTTCCATAGTTTTTTAAAACAAACTCATGATATGGTTTATTTATAAGTACTGGGCAAATAGACTTAAACTTTTCTTCACAACCAAGAGATTCTGCCGTAATCAAAGCATCCTCATCAACTGGAGTATCTTTTACTTTTCCAGTATAGATCCCAATTGGTTTAAAATATCCTATCCTAAATCCTAAATCTTCCAATATTTTGCCAAAAGCTACTATAAATCCACTTTTTCCAGAGTAACTTTCTAATGATGTAACTAGCAAACTTTTTACAACCTCTAACATCGCCAAACAGCTCCTATAAAGTTATAAAGATCATATCATTAAATGATAAGAATTTTCCTATCTTTTCAAAATGCATCTGAAATCTATAGCATAGTATTCGTCTTCAAAGACTTTAATTGGATTTAAATCTAATTCAAGAATTTCTGGAAAATCTAAGCTTAACTGTGATATCTTTAGCAATAATTCAACAATTGCATTGATATTATATCCTTTTCTTCCTCTAGTTCCTTTTAAAATTTCATAAGCCCTAATTTCTTTGATCATTTCAATAGCATCGTTTTTATCTAGTGGCGCAATTCTGAATGATACATCTTTAAGAACTTCCACGTAAATTCCACCCAAACCAAACATTATCAATGGTCCAAAGTTTGGATCTCTTTTCATTCCTATTATAATTTCAATTCCATTTATAATCATTTTTTGCACTAGTACACCAACTATTTTATCAGTATATTTTTCAGCATTCCTAATTATTTCATAAAAAGCGTCCTCAAGCTCGTCCTCATGCACGTTTAATTTTACACAACCTATATCACTTTTATGCACAATTTCTGGAGATACAACTTTCAAAACTACTGGATATCCTATTTTACTGGCTATTTTTTTAACATCTTCGAATTTTTTAGCAAATCCATACGGAGCTACTTTTATATTGCAAGCTTTCAGTATTTTAAATCCATCAACACCCAGTATTTTTGCATCTTGTGCGCTCTTTATTATAGTTCTTATTGTGTCGAAATCAAAATTGAATCTGCTAGGCGGTCTAAACATTCTTTTTTTACTGACACTATATTTGTATACTGCGGACAAAGCTTTTATAGCATCGTTTGGATCAACAAAATTTGGAATATTATTTTGTGCAAGAATCTGAATTCCCTCTTTAATTTTTTGCCCACCTATAAAGCAGGCTATTATTGGCTTTTTACAGGTTGAAATTGCATTTGCTGCGGTTTTAAAATCTATCTGAGCTGTAGGTGTCAGCGACACTATTATAACATCAACATTTGGGTCTTGTTCAACAATTTTTAAAGTGTTAAGCAATCTTTCTGTATCAGCATCGCCTAGCATATCAATAGGATTTAAAAATGTAGCTTGAGGTGGTAAAATGTTTTTCAATGAGTTTATCGTATTATTTGAGAGTTTGGCTAGTCTTAATCCGTGAGTTTCTATAGCATCAGATAATAAAACTCCTGCACCACCAGAATTTGTTACAACTGCTATATTACCATCAAACTCCTTTACATTTAACAAAACTTGCGAAATTTCGAACAATTCCTTTATACTGTCAACTAAAATGGCTCTAGCTTGGTGCATAGCAGTTTTAAAGGCAATAAAACTTCCTGCTATACTACCAGTATGACTTGATGCAGCTTTGGCCCCAGCTTCCGTTTTTCCACTTTTTAACACAAGTACTGGCTTCTCTTTTGACATATCTCTTATGTTTTTGACAAGTCTAACACCGTTGCTTATTCCTTCCAAATATAGGCATACTATATCTGTTTCAGGATCATTACGGAGATATTCTAAAAAGTCATTTTCATTTAGAATTGTTTTATTACCCAGAGAAACTATTTTACTAAATCCGATTTCCTCCAAATTTGCCCAATCTATAACTGCTGGAATAAATGCGCCAGACTGACTAAGAAACGCAATTTTTCCTCTTTTTGGGTAAACTCCACTGAAAGTTGCATTTAAATTATTAGAAGTATTCATAATTCCGAGAGAATTTGGACCAACTAAGTTTATTCCATATTTTCTACACAATTTTTCAAGATTTTTCTCAAGAATCGCTCCATCTGGGCCACTTTCTTTAAATCCAGCGGATATAACTACTACGTTCCTTATATTTTTCTTTCCGCACTCCTCAATTATCTTTAACACACTTTTAGCAGGTATAGCGATAACAACCAAATCTACATCAGGAGCATCCAAAATACTTGGATAACATTTAAATCCTTCAACTTCATCATATGAAGGATTTATTGCATAGACATCTCCCTCAAATTTTGAAAGATTTCTGATTATAATATTTCCAATTTTCCATCGTTTCCGAGTAGCTCCAACTACTGCTACGCTCTCTGGATAAAACAGCTTATCTAAGGACATTTTTAATATCCTCCGAAATGTTTAACTTTACTGCTAAATTGTAGCAATTAACTACCATCTTGGGAATATCCTTTGCTTTTCTATGTTTTACTATAGTTTTCCTTCAAGTCTCAAAAAATTTGTTCTTATTCCGAGGGTTTAGATTTAACCTGTAAATAAAGAGGCTAGAAAAAAGAGAATTTTACGCTTAATTTTCTATACAATTCTTGAACTGAGGATTTTAAACAATAAAAAATTATAATTTTGATGCAACCCAAAAAGTTGAGCGACTTATGAACATGAAATAAAACTTAATTTGCCTCTCTACTAATTAAGATTAGGTTAAATTACTTCTAATCTAAAGTAAATCTTTTAATTTAGATTTTTCATCACATGATTAGTTAAATTCAAAAATTCTACAATACGCAGTGCTAAATAACTTTGGATAGAATCAAAGTGAGATCTTGATAATTTTTTGGATTAATACATTTAATATCTTGGTATTTTGCTCAAATTGAGTTTTCAAATCTTTACAAAGCCTAAAGCAAAATCACGATAAAGTTTTTAAAATAAGCTAA
>CAZCHG010000004.1:14330-38399 GCA_964498465.1 uncultured archaeon
CAAATCTTTACAAAGCCTAAAGCAAAATCACGATAAAGTTTTTAAAATAAGCTAAACAAAGTTAAAAATTAATGCTAGATTCTCTTTTGAACTGTGCAGTTGAGCTTGCAAAAAAAGTTGGATCAAAAACAATTGTAGTTATAAGTAATAAGGAATTTAAAGAGAGAATAAAGGGAGACATTTCGATCTTCGTAGCTCCAAGAAGTTATGTGACTTTGCTAGAAAGTACATTTTGGACTGGTGAGGAGGTTAAAGATAAACTGTCTGCTTTATTTAGAGTAAAAGATTATATTCCAACTTTTCTTTATTTAAGAGGTTTAGAGCTTAGTGGTAATGTTGTTGGAGTTCTAGATATAGAGCCACTTAAAGCTATTTTCATTTCCGAGTTAGATGGCAGCAGAATGCAGAAAGTTCTAATGGAATGTGCAGAAAGAGTAAATTCAAGGGCTTTGAGAGCTTTGTTGGAAATTTCAATAAATATTGTACAAAAAGGTAGAGAGGGAAAGAAAATAGGTACTGCTTTTATAATAGGAGACGAGGAGGAAGTTTTAAAAAGATCCAGACAGTTAGTTCTCAACCCCTATGAAGGACATCCTATAAAAGATAGAGATGTAAAGAATCCAGCAAACTGGGAAAGTATTATGGAATTTGCACAACTTGATGGGGTTTTCGTTTTAAATAGAGAAGGTATTATTCTTTGCGCTGGAAGATATTTGGATGTTCAACCAAAGGATATTAAAATTAAAAAAGGACTTGGTGCAAGACATTTAGCTTGCGCAGCAATAACTAGAGAAACTGAGGCAATAGCTATAGTAGTTTCCCAAAGTGGTGGAGATATAACAATTTATAAAGATGGAAAAGAAATTTTGGAGATAAACCCCAACATAGTTTAATTTTCGCTCATTAAGCAAGATTCTTAAATACAATTTGAATACTGTAAATATATGAAATTTATTCACCTCGCAGATGTTCATTTAGGTTACAAGCAATATGGTTGCTACAGCAGGCTTGTCGATTTTGCTCAAGCTTTTTATAATGCCATTAAATTTGGAATAGATAATAAAGTGGATTTTATATTAATTGCTGGCGATCTTTTTCATAAAAAAAGTGAAATGGATCCTGTGACATTAATGCAAGCAACTAAGGTCCTAAAAAAAGCTAAAAATGCAAATATACCTGTTATAGCAGTTGAAGGTAACCATGATTCAACTTATTTTAGAGAAAGTTACTCGTGGATGGATTACTTGGCAAGGAATAATTTAATAATAAATTTAAAACCAAGATTTGAGGATAAAGAACTAATAGTAGACGAGTGGGATGGTCAAGATGGAGCTTATGTGGATTTAGGTTTTGTTAGAATCTATGGAATGAAATATTACGGTTCATTAACGCCAAAAATACTTGAAAAGTATTATAAAAAAATAAGAAAAAAAGATTTTACAATTTTTATGGCACACATCGGTGTTGAAGGTTATTTAAACATATATGGTTGTATACCATCATCAAAGTTGCACAAACTGAAAGGAAAAGTAGATTATGTAGCTTTAGGACATATACATAAAAGTTTCGTGGAGGATGATTTCATATTTAATCCTGGAAGCTTAGAAGTTTGTGAGGTATCTGAAGCTAGTTTTAAAAGAGGTATTTTCTATGTAGAAGTAGACAACGAGTTAAAGTATAAACTAGTTGGTGGTTTTTCTACTAGAAAATTTCTGGTACTTGAATACGAGTTCTCAGATCTTGATTATGGTTCTTTTGAGAATTT
Organism: uncultured archaeon; assembly: GCA_964498465.1. Lineage (GTDB taxonomy): Archaea > Halobacteriota > Archaeoglobi > Archaeoglobales > Archaeoglobaceae > CAZCHG01. The sequence goes on from CAZCHG010000004.1 coordinate 16,096, forward strand.
TATCACAAGTTACAAGAATTATAGAGACCCAGTAGTTTATTTAAAGATAAAATGTTTAAAAAATTTGAAGAAGAGTTTGGATGAGGAAAAAATAAGGAAAATAATTAAAAATAAACTAAATCCAGTAGCAACAAGAATAGTATGGGATGTTAAAGATAATATAATTGAATCTACGAATATAGATGTATCATCTAGAGAAATTATTGAAAGACAAGTAATTAGTCAAATTCTTCAGAGCTTTCCTTATGGAGAAATCTCAGATGAAGTATTAAGACTCAAAGAGATGTTCATAAAATCTACGGACTTACATGCAGTAGATAAATTTATTGAAAAAATAGTAGAAAATAAAGAGATCTCCTCTGAGGAAGAGGAATACGTTTGGGATTGGAGAAAGGCTAGATTTTAATTTTTAACTCCCAAAATTAATGGGAGTTGTTGTTTAATGATTAAAGAGATATCTCTAGTTAATATCAAAAGTTATCAAAATCAGGTTATCCCATTTTATGAAGGTGTAAACGCAATAATTGGAGAAAATGGAGCTGGAAAAAGCACCATTTTGGAGGCAATAGGTTTTGCGCTTTTTGATTATCTTCCATATAAAATATCTGACTTTATAAGGAAAGGAGAAAGAAGAGGGGAAATTAGAGTAAAAATTGTAGGTAAGGATGAAAGGCTATATGAAGTAGTTAGGAAAATTACACCTAACGGGACTTCGGAGTACTATATCAGAGATTTAGAGACACTTACAATTATAGAAGAGGGAGTAAATGGTATAACGAACTGGGTAAAAGAGAATTTCGATATAGAAATAGATCCAAGGATAATTTTTGAAAACGCAATTGGTGTGCCACAGGGAAAGATAGTTTCACAATTCCTGGAGAAGCCAAGTGTTAGAGATAAAATTTTCTCTCCAATTTTAGGAGTTGAAAGCTATAAAAAAGCGTATGAAAAGAGTAGAGAATATGAAAAGTTTATAAAAAGCAAAATCGATGAAATTGAAAAACAAATAATTTCAATAAAGAAAGAGGTAGAATTAGGAAAAAAATTCGAAAAAGAATTAAAAAATCTCGAAGAGAGCAAAAAAAGTAAAGTAATGCAGATAGAAAAAGTAAAAAAAGAGCTAGAAAGCCTGAAAAAACAGCAAAGCACTTTTGATGAGATTTATAATAAAATAAACGAGCTTGAGAAAAGTAAGTACGAGTTGAAAACTGAATTAGCATCAATTGATAGTAAGATAAAAATATTCAAGTTAGAACTAGACAAGATTAAGAAAGCTGAAATTGAGCAGAAAGGGATAGAAAGTGAGTACATTGAGTATTTAAAAGCTGAAAAAAAGCTCTCTGAGCTTCAAAGAATTTATTCTGACCTGGAAAGTAAAATAAACAAATTATTGAAGCTAAAAACTGGTTACGAAATTATAAAAACAAAAATTAGCAATTTAAAGCAAAAATTAGAAGATTTAAAGAGTAAAGAATCTTTACTAAGTGAATATAAAAAGTTAGCAGAGAAAGAAAGATATTTAAAGGAAAAAGTCAGGGAAATAGAGGCTGCTGAGGCTAATTTAAAATCTTTTATATCTCAAAAGGATTCATTGGAGAAAGAAATTGAAAGAGATAAATGCTACATGAATGAAATCTTAAAGAAGGAGGAAAAATTGAAAAAATTAGAAGAAAAGCTCAGTAAAGCTAAAAAAATAGAAGATCAAAGAGATAAAATCGTAAAAAAAATAACCGAACTTGAGACAAAGATAAAAATAGATGAAAAACAGTATTTAAGAATAAAAGATGGAATTTGCCCTATTTTGAACGAAAAGTGTCAAAGACTAATTGAAGTTAGTAAAACAAAGGCCTCAGAAATTGAAAAAAACAAAGCGTTGCTTGATAGCTTGCTGAAAAAATATGAGAAAATTGAAGATATTTACGAAAAGATAAAAGAGTTGAGAAAAAAAGCGGAAACACTAAGAGGAGAAGTGAAGGTAAAAGAAAGAATACAAAATGAAATTCGTGAAAAAGAAAAGCTAAAAAATAATCTTGAAGCGAAAATAAACGAATTGAGGTCAATTTTGAAACACAAGGACGATATATTGGAAGAATATAAGAAAGTAGAGGGATATAACGAACGAGTAAATCTAATTCTTGAAGAGTTGGCGGAGAAGAATAAAATAGAGAATGAATTAAATAAATATATAAAAATTGCTGAAAAAATAAGACCAAAGTTGTCAATGCTTCCCGATTTGCAAGAGAGATTTAACAAAGTAAAAACAGAAGTTACTAATTTAAGAAAAATTCTGGAAAAAAACAGAGAATTCTTTGAAAGATACGTTTCCTTAAATCAAATCATAAAGAGAAAAAGTGAGATTATACGAAAAATCAACGAGCTTACGGCTGAAAGAAATAAAGTTGACGCTAAGCTAAACAAAGTTGAGAAGGAACTAGGAAAACTGATAAACAAGTACGACCTTGATGTACACAGGAAAATAAATTCAAGAATTCAAGAGTTAATTGAAATTAAAAGCAGATTAGAAGGAGAAATTGATCAAATTACAAAAAGGTTAAATGAAATAAAAAGTGAATTAACAAATCTAAAAGAGAAAGAGAACATATTAAAGGAGATGGAAAAGAGGAAAAAAATTGCAGAGAAAAAGTATAAATTCATTAAAGACTTAAGGGAAATTTTCAAAATAGCTATACCAAAAATAATTAAAGCTTTCACTGAGGCCGTGTCTGTAGAAGCTAATAGGATTTTTTGTGAAATCATGGATGATTATGGATGGGAAATAAAATGGACTGAAGATTTTGGAATTAAGGCAAAGTATCTTGGCAAGGAAATAAATTTTGCTCAAATGAGTGGTGGCGAACAGGTTTGTGCCGCTTTAGCAGTAAGGCTTAGCCTTTTAAAATTGCTGTCTGGTCTAGGTATAGTTTTCTTTGATGAACCTACCCAAAATATGGATGAAACAAGAAGAAGAAATTTTGCCTCCCAGCTTACAAAAATAAGTGGATTTAAACAAATTTTCATCATAAGTCACGATGATACTTTCGAAGAAATGGTGGAATCTGCGGTAAAAATTAAAAAAATTGATGGTGTGTCGGTTGCGGAATTGTAGGTGTTTAAAAATGAGTAGGGAAAAGGTATTTGAAATTTACAATTTTGTTGATGAAAATTTGTACTATAATATTAGAGATCTAGAAATTAAAGAGAGAAAATTTAATTCCATGCTTTTATTCTCTATTTTAACCTGCTTAGTTCCTGGAAAGCAATTAATAGTTGGAGAACCTGGTCTTGGTAAAACTACAACATCAGAATATATTTCATGCCTTTTCTATTCACTGCCGCTGGAGGTCATTTATAGTTCAGAAATTCATGGCAATCCAGAGCAAACCGAAGAAAAAATGATTGGTCGTCCAGATCTGGGCAAGCTTAGTATGGGTTATGAGGAAGTAATATGGTCTTCCTTCTCCCAATTGCCAGTAAAGATAGTTGATGAAATAAATAGATTGCCACCATCCAAGCAAGATATACTTCTCGACAGTATAGACAGAGGAATATGGAGTTATCTTAACGATGTCATAATTAATGTTGAAAACTGCTTATTCGCCACAGCTAACTTTAGTGAAGGTGGAGGCTTTGAATTAACTCCAAGAATGCTTGATAGATTTGATGTTATGGTAGAATCTAAGCATCCAGGATCTATTCTAGCCTTTGAGCTTGTTGAAAGCAAGAGGAACGAAATCAAATTAAAAAATCCAAAAATATCAAAGGAAATCATAGATATATTAAAAAGCAAAATTGAATATGACGAAAAAATTGAAAGAATAAAAGAATTGTCAGATACGTTCTCTGATTACTTGGATAGAATTGGGATACCATCAATTAAGAGTGAAGAAAGAGAAAAGATAAGAAGGGAGATATCGGAGATTAAACTAGACAGAGATGCTGAAGCGTTCTCCATAATGCTAATCTCAGAGCTATCGTTTTGCAAAAAATTTGGACAAAAAAGAGTAATAGAAGATTGTCCTGAAGATTGCCATTATTCTGAATATTTGTGTTCAAAAATTAGAAACTGCATATCTAATAGGTTTCCCCAATCCTTAATTAATTACTCCAAAGCTCTGGCATGGTTTTTAGGAAACAGAAAGGTGGATATTGAGCATATCTCACTTATAGCTCCCTATGCATTGGCTCACAGGCTAAAATGGAAGGATAGATACTATCTTTCAGCCTCGAAAGATGAGAGGTCTGATACTGTTGAATTGTACCTTGCAAAAACTGCAGTTGAAGAGGTGCTAAACAGATATAGAGAACAAAGTACTAGGGTAAAAACTGCATTTAAAGTTGCGTTCGAATTTTTACAAGGGAAAGATGTAAAACTGATTGAAGGAGATCATCCAATTTATGATGAGATCAGGAAGGTGATTCTAAATTACTAAGCCAAAGATATTCGAAAAATTTGCAAGTTATAAACCAGAAGGACGAGAGATAAGAATCTCCACGGAAAAACTTAATGAGTTGGTTTCATGCTATGAAGAATGGTTAAACAAGGTTACGAATTCCATAGAACACGACTACATGTTGGCAATAGAAAGTTTAGTAGAATATTCTGCAAAAGAAATAGAGGAATTTTCGAAAAATCTCAAAAAGTTTGAAAACAACAAAAATTTTGAGAAAACAGGTATTTTTCTTTCTGCTTTAGTTAATTTATCACCAGACGAAATTATTACATTGAAAGTTGGCGATTTGGGATGGAAAATTAATTACATTGGTTATAGAAACCAGAAAACATTAATCGTAGACGGTGATTGTGGGGATTTTACAGGATTTAACATGACTGGTGGAGAGATTAGAGTAAAAGGTAAAATAAAAAGTTTGGGAAAAAATATAGAGGGTAGAATATATAAAAATAATAAACTAATATATCCTAGGTGGACTAAATGGATGAAACTGAAGCTCAAAAAATTATTGATGAAGTTTGGCCCAAAATAAGAGAGAAACACTTCTATCCTCCTCTACCTAAGCCTAAAGTAGGAAAATTAGATTGTTCTACAGCGTTTATTTCTGCTACAAATAAACAGATAACTATAGATTTTAATTTTATATTGGAAATGAGTAAAAGACTTGATGTAAAAAAGGTTATAAGCGCCATATTAGACCATGAAGTAGCACACTACACCTTCTGTCCATGGGATGCATCCACGCATATTATGCTATACATGAGAGCGTTAGAGGTTACAAAGGATGAGGAAAAGGCTAGAATATTAACTGATTACTTTATGGATGTAGTAGTTAACACTTACTGCGTTAGCGAGATGGAAACATACATTCCCGAATTTTATAGAGTTATGGATAAATCTTCGTTTGATAAAATAATTTGTTCAGTTTATCAAAAGATTTGGGACTACGATTTAGGTGTAGAAGAGTACGATATAACGGATAAACTTGCTAGGATCTCTTATCTTGACAAAAGTAAATGGGAAAGATCAATAAAGTTGTTTTCATTATTTTTATCAGACCGTATTGGAAGAATTAAATTTATACAGCCTCACTCGTTTGATAGATATTCTGATGAGGAACTGAGCAGGAGTTTGAGAAAAATAGCCGTAAAAATAAAAGATCCCGTGAAATTTAAAAAAATAGTTGAAATTCTTGGAAAAAAAGAGTCCACTGAGTCTGCTACTTTAGCTTTTTACAGAGAATTGGCTGAAGAGTATAAACTAGCTATAAAAACAACAAAAGCAACTGGCGGTGGAGGGTTATATCCCTTTATTCTAAAAAACTGGGAAATTACCGAACCTCTGAATAATTTGGATGTTTTTAATTCCTATGGGAAAATCTTACCATCAATAACTAAAATTTGGATTAAAAAAGATTCTGGACTCGAAACAAAGTCAGAAAAGATACCTGATTGTTTAATAATAATAGATTCCTCTGGTAGTATGACAAATCCGTTTTATAAACTATCATTTGCAGTTCTTGGTGCAATGTGTGCAGCTAATGCTTATCTTGATAGAAATAGGAGAGTTGCAGTCTACAACTTTGGATACGCTGATGAGGGATCTGAACTGATCCTAAATTACACAAGAGATAGAAATTTGGTTCATAAAGCTATAATAACTTATTTTGGAGGAGGTACAACAATAAATCTTAAAAACGTTAAAAAATTGATAAGCAGTGCTGAAAATCCAGATATTTTTATGATAACAGATATGGAAATTTACAATTTAAAGGATGTTATTGAATTTTTTAAAAAATTGAATAACAGAGTGACCATAGTTTATCTAAAATCGTCAAAGGAAGTGAAAAAGATAAAAAAAGAGCTCAAAAATAAGAGAAATATATCATTTTACTCCGTGTTTAAGAAGGAGGATATACCAAAAATAATATTAGGAAAAATCCGTGAGTTAACGCAATCTTTTGCCGCTGATGTAACTAAGGGTGCATAAAATTACTCCGAAAATTGCTGCAATAAATATTAGCTTGGAGATGAATATTCCAAAAAGAATTCCGCACACTATTAGGTAAAGTCCAGCATGAAAAGCTATTAAAATTTTTATTATCTTCTTTTTACGAGCTTTTATAACCTCATCTGGAACTTTTTTCTTCATCCTGCTCTAGTTACAAGCATGGATCTAATTTTCTTCTGCATTTCATCTATTCTCTCTTTAAGCCTTTCTTCCTGCCTTTCAAGCGCTTTAAGTCTGATTTCATAACTTTCTTTCTTTTCCTGTAATTCCTTTATCACCTTTTCTTTCTCAACTTTAACCAATACATTTCCAGCAACCTTGAAAATTGGTGTATCATCTGGGGCATTTTGAACCTCTTCCAAAGCTGCAGAACTCTCTTTTAGCATGGATTCCACTTGAAGTTTTTGAGTAACCACTGCTTGAAGTTGCTGCTGCAATTGCTGAAGTTGAGCAATCATATTTTGGACTTGGGGTGGTAATTCTTCCATTTTAACACCTCTAAACTATCTAAACTAATTTTTACAAACCTCAACCAAGCATTCGTTGCAGCTCTTAATTCGGTTAAGTTAGTAGCAGTGATTACTATTTTTAGTATATTTTTATTTAAATAAATTTCTGAGCTCGTTCTTGAAGAGATAGCTTCAGGTTTTAAAGCTTTGTAAACCAAGTCTGCATCGTTTTCAAATTCAAATATAAACTCTGCTTTCATACACCTTCAACCTAGTTATTAATTCATTATTATATTTAAATTCAAGAACAACTAAATCATCTTTTTTCCTTACATAAACCTCCTTTTTAAAATCAAGCTTACTAACTAATTTTGCAGCCGGTTTGGATGATGGTAGTGCCTCTAACAATAGTGGATCAAATGGAGGTTTTCCGTAAAATGCAACAGGGCTATTATCCATTTTTATTCTTTTTATTTCTCCTACTGTAAACTTCATTTGCAAAATTAACCTACCTTGAGAATTTACTATCTTTAAAATTGCTGGATTTCCCTTAATTTCCTCAATTATAGCCAGATTTTCGTTTTTTTTAAGCATGGAGTACAAATCTTCAAGACTCAATTTACCCCTAGTGATATACTCCCAGTTCATAAAAGCTGCCAGTACTCTTGCTAACCTTCTAGTTTTTCTGCTTGGTTTTCTAGATGTTGTGAGAATCATCCTCCATCGGTCAACCTTTACATACGAGCAAAGGTTTTTCAGTATATCTTGCAACAGTTTCGCTGGTACTACCTATAATTAGACTTTCAAGAAAGCCTATACCTCTTGATCCCATAGCTATTAGGGTTGCCTTCTCATCGCTTGCCACTTTCAAAATTTCCTTGTGCGGAGAACCAAATTTAATCAAAATTTTCACGTTTTTAGCTTTAATTGTCTTCGCTACATCTTTTAATCTGGTTTCAACGTCATTTAAATTGACATCTCTACTTTCAATGACATGCAGCAATATTATTTCGCTTTTATCTATATTTTTGATTTTCAGTAAACAATTTTTCACTTTTTCAGAATTTTCAGTTAAATCATGCGCGTATATTATTTTTTCAAAAATTTTATCTGGAGTTAATAATGTGCACATTTTCTTCTCGTTTATTTTTTCAAGTTTGCATCTGAATAACATTACTGGAACCTTGGACAACCTCAGTATACCCTCAGATACACTTCCAAGCAAAATTTCTTTAAAGACACTTTTTCCTCTTGTACCAAGAATAACTAAGGATATTTTTAAATTATCAATAACTTTCATAATTTCGGAAACTGGATCTCCAATAGGAATCGGTGAAATAAACTCGGCATCTATTCCGTGGGATGTCAAATAGTCAATAAATTCCTTTAACTTATTTTTTGTTTTTAATTCTTCATCTCTTAGCCATGTTGTAAAATCAAAACCAGATGATACTCCTACGAACTTAAATGTATTTATAACTTTGACTAGATATACCTTTTTTACTTCAATTTCATTTATAAGTTTTGGTAAATTTTTAACTAGCTGATTTGAGCACTCAGAGAAATCTACTGGTACTAAAACTCTCTCAAACATATTTTGTTTATTTTTTATTAAGTTACTTAATTTTTTTGTTACCAGTGCATCATCAATACGCATTGGAAGGTTTAGGTCTGTCTCTCATGAGAAAATATCACTTCTTTTAGCTAAATAAGAAATTCCCGTAAGAAGAGTCGATTGTTTTGATTTTACTTTCAATTTTGAATTTCCAAAGTGTGATTGTACTATCCATAAAAATAGTTAAATAGTAATTACGGTTATTACTATTATAATCATAGGGGTGAAAAAATGAAACTACTTGTTGTAAGTCAATACACGAAACCAACAGGAACTAGAGAAGACATCCTAAAGGTACTATCAAAAAGCGGAGTTTATGCAATTTTATCCACATTAAGCAAAAAGTCTATGAGATTCTCCCAACTGATGTTTAAAACGAGATTAAATCCAGGAGTTCTGGACAGACATCTAAAGTCACTAATAAAACTTGAAATTGTCGAGAAAAACGATGGCTATTATACTCTTACACCAAAAGGGGAAAAGATTCTAAAAGCATTAGATCAAATTTTTAAAGTACACGATAATATTTGCTAGAAATTAAAATTTTTTAAGTTTGCCAAGAGTTTTTTTACGAATTATAAATTTGTTTTTTAAACTTTTAAAAGCTTTTTACTCTCATCGATATTTTTGAATTTCTGCACATTAAAATCGACTTATCTGTATTTGTGAAATAGCTCTGGTGTTTATTCTTGCATTTAATTTTATATTGTAAATCATCTTCAAAATTTAAAACCAGAAATTACTGAAAAGTATCCAATTTTTGAATTTTTAACAAGTGTCATCTTTAAACTTCTTAGAAATGTTGTCAGATAAATTTTAACAATAGTATAAGGCTATACCCTCAGTTTACACCGAGTGTATAATCTAAATATTTATTTTAGAACGAATTTTAGGTTAAATCAACATATTGTAAATCCCTAAATCAATAAATTTTTAAGAAAACTATGTATTTAAAAAGATTATGAATCTAAAGAAATCAGAGAAACTGTACTCTGAAGCCCTAACATTAATGCCAGGAGGAGTTAGCAGTCCTGTTAGAGCTATAAAGCCGTATCCCTTTTATACTTCTAATGCTATAGGCTCAAGAATATTTGATATTGATGGAAACGAATACATAGATTACTGTATGGCTTACGGACCATTAATATTGGGTCATGCTCATCCAGAAGTCAAGAAGGCTATAATTAACCAGTTGCAGAAGGGTTGGCTTTATGGTACTCCAGTTGAGATTGAAATAAAGTATGCAAAACTGATCACAAAATTATACGACAGCATTGACATGGTACGATTTGTGAATACTGGTACTGAAGCTACAATGAGTGCTATAAGATTAGCTAGGGGTTTTACGGGAAAAGATAAAATTGTTAAAATAGAGGGTAGCTACCATGGTGCCCATGATGCCGTACTTGTAAAAGCGGGAAGTGGTGCAACTACCCATGGCATTCCAAATTCAGCTGGTGTGCCAATTGACTTTGTCAAAAACACATTGCAAGTTGAATTTAACAATGCTGAAGCTTTAGCGGATGTAATAGAGAAAAACAGGGATGATGTTGCTGCAGTAATAATGGAGCCAGTTATGGGTAATGCTAGCTTAATTCTTCCTGAAAAAGGATATCTAAAGGAAGTTAGAAAAATTACAAAAGATAACGACGTTTTATTAATATTTGATGAGATAATAACAGGATTTAGGTTGGCTTTAGGTGGGGCTCAAGAATATTTCAATGTAAAAGCAGATATAACAACATTAGGCAAAATAGCTGGTGGAGGTTTACCTATAGGAATAATAGGTGGTAAAAAGGAAATAATGGAGAATTTTGCACCATCTGGAAAAATATATCAAGCTGGAACATTCAATGGCAACCCTTTGAGTCTTACAGCTGGCTATGAGACCATCAAATTTTTAATGAAAAACAAAGTGCATGAAGATATAAATAAGAAGACAGAGGAACTTTGCAAATCTGTAGAAGATATAATTGAAGATAGAAAATATAGCTGCTCAGTAAACTATATAACATCTATTTTCTGCTTATACTTTGGAGACATCCCAAAAAATTACTCCGATGCATTAAAGCTTAACAAGGAAAAGTACAATAAACTTTTCTGGTGTTTGCTAAAAAAAGGAATATTTTTCCCTCCGTCTCAATATGAAGTTTGCTTTGTTTCCTATGCACACAGTAGAAAGGATATAGAAAAAACTGTTTCAGCATTGGAATCATGTCTGAAAGAATTAGGGTAGGTACCCGAGGTAGCAAACTTGCTTTGGCGCAAACCAGGGAAGTTGTGGAAAAACTTGAAAAGAAGGGACACGAGGTAGAAATCAAGATAATCAAAAGCCTAGGAGATGTTTTAAAAGATAAACTTTTGCATGAATTTAGAGGTAGCGGAGCTTTTACTCGAGCTTTGGACACAGCTCTAGCTAGGGGTGAGGTAGACGTAGTAGTTCATAGTTACAAGGATGTGCCAAGCAGAAGAATTGAGGGTACAACTATAGCTGCTGTTTTGAAGAGAGGATCCCCATATGATGCTTTTGTCTCCAATTCTGGATTAGGAATTGAAGAGATCCCTGCAGGTTCCATAATAGGTACCTCAAGTCTAAGAAGAAGAGCTCAGATTTTAAGGTTGAGAAAAGACTTAAAAATAGAAAATTTAAGAGGAAATTTGGATACTAGATTAAGAAAACTACAGCAAGGCTTGTATGATGGTATTATCACCGCAGAAGTAGGATTAATTAGGCTTGGTCTTGATAAAAAAGTTAAATATCAGAGATTACCTATAGAAAAATTTGTTCCCTCAGCCAATCAAGGTATAATTGCTGTTGCTACTAGAGTTGGCGAAGAAGATCTGGTTAGATTTATGAACGATAAAAAAACCGAACTTGAGGCAAAAGTTGAAAGAACTATTTTAAGCACTTTAGGATTAGGGTGCGCCGTACCCTCAGGAATTCTAGCCACTGCGAAGAATAAAATAGAGCTTATATGCGAATTTCTATCACTGAATGGTACAAAATACATTAGAATTTTTGAGAAACTTAATAAATCAACTGCAATTGAAGATGCAAAGGAAATTGCTCTAAACTTAAGAGATGAAATATTCAAATCTGGATTAAGGACCGAATTGAAAATTATCTGAAAGTTTTCAGATTTTCTTTTCAGTTCATCTGCAGGGGGTGCACAGGTTGAAGGGTAAAGTCTATATTATTGGTGCTGGTCCAGGTAGTTACGATCTCATGACTTTAAAGGCTGAAAGAATATTAAAAAACGCAGATGTTATACTTTATGATGAATTAATCGGTGATGACGTGAAGAAATTCATAAACAGTCTTAATGCAATAGCAATAAATGTTGGAAAAAGAAAAGGCAAACATTGGGCAGATCAAAGCAAAATTAATGAACTTATGGTGAAATTTGCAAGTGAAGGAAAGAAAGTTGCAAGAGTAAAGGGAGGAGATCCATTTATTTTTGGAAGAGGGGGAGAAGAAATAGAATATCTTGCGGAAAATGGTATTGAATTTGAAATTGTTCCAGGAATAACCTCAGCCATAGCTGGTCCAGCTTATGCAGGAATACCTTTAACACATAGAGATTACGATTCCGCAGTGGTAATTCTAACGGGAAGAGAAGCTAGACAAGATGGTAGATTAGATTGGGAACTCTTAGCTAAGCTTAAGGCTACACTCGTTATACTAATGGGTGTTACGGTTTTAGAGAAAATAGTTGAAAGACTTCTTAAGTACGGTAAGGATCCAAACACACCTGTAGCTATAGTTGAAAAGGCTACTACTGATAAACAAAGAGTCATAGTCGGTAAATTGTCAAACATCGTCGAAATAGCCAAAAAAGAGAATGTAGAGCCCCCTGCAGTTATAGTTATAGGAGATGTAGTTAGTATAAGGGAGAAAACTCACAAATTCCTAAAATTTGATGAATTTCAGTCGTGAAAAGTTTTAATATTTAAAATTAAAAAATTTAATTAAAATTAAAAGTATTTTTCAAAATTTTAAAATACAATATTATTTTAAAATACAATCCAGTGTCTTGATAGAATATCCTTTAACTTTTCAACTGTTTTTTTGACTTTTTTAATTGCATTAGGATCTCTTCTAAGCTCTAAGTATACTAAGTAATTTTTCGGCTCTTTTATGAATGATATGTCCAGTCCTGCCATTGCAGCAATTATACCTAAGTTCGTATAGGGTAAAGCACCCTCAACACTGTATCCTCCCTCAAGGATTGCCACTAATTTGCCATTACACAATTCTTCTGATAATTTCACTGCCTTCTTCATCATTTGGGCATAACCCTGCGCTGTTAAGGCTAAATCTGTAATTGGATCTGTAAAGTGGTTATCTTGCCCAGCAGATATCGCAATAAACTCTGGCTTGAATTCGGTTGCTAATGGCTCAATTATCTCCTTAAAGACATACAAATAGCAATCATCCGATGCTCCTGGAGGTAGAGGTACATTTACCGTGAAACCTTCTCCTCTACCCCATCCTATTTCATGAGGATATCCAGTTCCTGGATACAAAGGCATTTGATGAAGTGATATAAATAGAACCTCATCAGTCTCATAAAAGATTTCCTGAGTACCATCTCCATGGTGTGCATCCCAGTCAAGAATCAGTATCCTCTTGAAACCCTGCTTTTGTAACCATTTAACCATAATAGCCATGTTGTTAAGGTAACAAAAACCAGCACCAGTGTAAGGTTTTGCGTGATGTCCAGGAGGTCTTATCATTGCAAAAGCGTTATCGACTTCATTTGATATTACTGATTTAGCAGCTTTAATCGCTCCACCAGCAGCCAACAAAGCTACATCAATCAAACCCACGGGTATATTTGTATCCCAATCAATTACACCACCAGTTTCACTCTTTTTTATTAGAAATTCAATATAATCTTTATCATGAACAGCCAAAACATCACTTAATCCAGCTTTTTCTGGTTTAATGAGCTTTATTTCATTGTAATCAAAAATACCCTCCTCCATCATTTGGTCTAACGTATATGCCAGTCTCTCTCTTCTTTCAGGATGAGTTGGAGTTTGTTCGTGCTCTAAATATTTCTTATCATAAACAATCCCGGTAACCATGGTTAACACCACTTTGAAATCTGAAAATCTGCCACAAATTGCTTCAAGATAGAAATCTACTGCTTATTCCAGGCTCTATTTGAACCACGACATCAGCAATTTTTCCTCTTTTTACTCCGCCTCTCACAACTGTATATGAGTTAAAATATAGGACTTTAATTTTATCTAAATCATCTTCATCCGCTCCAAACTCCCTAGCTAGTTCTTTTACTTTTTCACTTGCAGCATTTATGATTTCGTCATCGTCTGGAATACTTCCTTTTTTAAACTCGCATTTAAAAATTTCACCATTATAAACAGTTTTACCTCTTTCAGTATCATACCTCGCGTAAAGAGTTAAACTAATTTTTGATATTGCTACTCCTACAGCATTTGCTGCTTCATGATGCTCTGGAATTGTGTATTTAATGCCCATTTTTTCTGAGACCATTGGGATTATGTATTTAGCTAGATATCCTGTACCTATAATTATGTTTGCATCGAAGCTTTCTATAATTTCGCAAACTGTGGATATGAACTTATCAACTGCAGTTTGGGCCAAGCTTAGGTCTCCAATTTTATCTTTCCACACTTCTAATGATTTTTTATGGTTTCCTATTTCAAAACCTATACAGTTTAGAGCATCTGTAAGCGTAAGATGTTTTCCGCCAAAAGCCACAGGTTTATCAAGTCTTTCTGGTTTAATATCCTTATCTATTAGGGAGTCTCCGCCGTATGGTATTGATATAGAATCCACACACCTAACTAGCGTTTTTTTACCAGCAATTTCAACTTTATTCAGCAATTTGGGATACCCATTTTCCAATAATACAAAATCAGTTGTAGTTCCACCGATGTCTATAACAAGCGCATTCTTCATTTTACTTAAATAGTAAGCTCCGAAAGCTACAGCAGCTGCGCTGGAGTTATAAAGCAAAGATGGATTTTCAAGGGCTACATGATACGGTATAATTCCACCATCTCCTTTATAGTAAAAGAAGTTATCTGAGTATTTTTTTACAAGCCCAGTTAATTCATAAACAGCACTTTTTATTTTAGCGTTCAATATAGTAGTATTTATTCTTAAGGGATAATTTAGTTCTCCAAGGTGGTAACTTAAGGCAATGTCTTTATCTTTAAAATACCTACGAGCTATTTCGTACACTTTTAACTCTAATTGTGGGTTTCTTACCGAAAATTTTCCTACAATTGCCACATTTTTGTACTGATTTACGTAGCTTTTTACTATACTCTCAACTTTTTCCGAATCTAAATTCTCAACTACATCTCCTCTATGATTTACGTATCCTTCAAGTATAATACCATGTGAAGAATAATTCAAACCGCATCCTGGGATCAGAAGAGTTAAAGTTGGAATTTCGTGGTATTTACTTACTACTAGATTTAGTGGAATTGACGTGCTTATTACAAGCTTTTCCTTACTAAGATCTACTTTTTCGGATAGTCTTTTTAGGATTTCTCCAAAGCCTAACTCATTTGGTAATTTTAGAGTTTCTATATCTTCGTGAATAATTGCAATATCTGTATTGGTTCCACCAATATCTATACCTACAACCATTCTTCTTCTCACTGTTTGCTACTTTCTTTTTCCTTAAGTTTCTTTGATTTAAATTTAAATATGTCTCTTACAATTATTATATCTCCTACTGCTTTTACAAGACGATATGGTAGTATTATTCCAGGAGATTTAGAGTTTATTAGAGATCTATTGTATTCTCCTAAAGCTAAGCCTTTTATTTGTTTTCCCTCTAAATCGATTACCACATCGTATACTTTTCCAACGTATCTTCCCTCGTCTGTGTAGACTTTTAAACCAAAAAGCAGAGATATTTCACAGATCATTTTTTCACCGCTTGGATCCTTTAATTCTTTAGAAAGTTTAAAAGAATATAAAATTTTTTACCTATAAAACCCACTAATAAAAACGTTAAATTATATTAAACCATATATAGCCTTTTTACTCCTGTCGATTGTTAAAAAGTACTTAATAATACCGTTAGTCGTGCAAAAAACAGAAACTAGCAGTTAATTTTAATAATTATCATATTTTCAAGCACTCTGGTGGTTTTGTAGATTTTAAAACAAAAATCTAAGCTTTGGTGTAATTTAAAAAGTTTACAAAATGTAACTATCAAGAAAACTATAAAAAAATAAAGAAAAACTTAAGAAAACTTCAAAATTTACTTAACTATTCTCCTTAGGACAAGTAACAATGCAACTGCACCAATTGCTGAGAGTATTGTAAATCCTGGAGCCCCTTTAACTGCTGCTTTCTCTTTAAGTTTGCTTACTTCGCTCTTGAGGCTCTCCAATTCAGACTTAAGTGATTCTACCTTATCCTTCAAACTCTTGTAATCTGCATAGGATATCTGTACCTTTACGTCCTCTGCAGGCATAACACCGTTAAATGCGTGTAAGTTCCATGATGCATCATCGACCTCCCACTTGTATCCTAGTTGCCAGAAGAAGAACCCTGACATTGCTTTGTGTCCAGTGTTACATGTGGTTATAACTTTCTTTATTTTATCCTTAGGTAATATCTTGGAAACTTCTGCCTCTAAAGCTGTTTTTGATTTAAGTGAAGTCTCCTTGGTTCCATCCTCCCAGAAGTTTGAGAAGACATAGTTAATTGCAGTCTTTAAGTGACCTCCTCTAATTGTCTTTGAAACTTCTCCTTTGTAATAGCTTTCCGGTCTCACATCAACTATAGCTGTGCTAGGATCATCCATTGCTGCACGTACTTCATCTGGAGTAGCATACATGTCCCATCTTATTTTTGTAGGATCTACTTTGAATGTACCAGTTTCTGGCCAGTCGCTACTCCACTCTTTCTCCACTGGTGCTAAATATTTGTCTCCGAGGACTGTGCACTTCACGGGAAATACCTTGGCTTTATCGAAACCTAGGAAGTATAATGCAAACCAAGCAACTATTGCATCAGTTACATCTCCACTTGATACAAATATTACAGTTTTTCCTTCACTAACACCAAGTTGTCTGAATATCTTTTCCAACTCTGATGAGTCAAATTCGCCTTCTTTAGCAGGATAGCACTTTATTCCCTTTAATAAACCATTGGGTTGTCTAAGATTCTTAAAGCTTATCCATATTGCTCCTTTAACAGTTTTATCTGGTTTTGTTTTACTTGCATCGATTATTATGTAATCTGGATTGCCTATTGCGCTTTTCAATTCTTCTACTGATGCAATGCATTCTGGATGTGCCCACTCCTCCGGTTTAATTTCAGCTGCACTTACTAGTGCTATTGAAAGTAGAAGAGTTACTGCAAGAAACGCTGAAAATATAACCTTCTGTCTAACTCCCATTAAAATCACCTTTTTTTATTTAATTTTCAATTTTTTAGATTTTTTAGTATTATTTAAAATTTTCTAAATTGTCTATTCGTTTTTCTTTTTATTTTTCTAAACAAGACGGTTCCAATCGTCTGTACTATGTAGATTATGAAACCGAAAATATATTATTCAAAAATAATAAATTACAATAAAGAGTTACTAAATTCAAAACTTCTAGAAAAATAAAAAGAAAAATGCCAGTTTAACTAAATTTCTTCTCTACTTAATGCATAGAAAATCAGTTAGGTACTCAATGAAGTCTTTTTCAAGATTGAGAATTTCGTCACTTTTTGTTAAAATTTTAAATCCAGCTTTTAGCTCTTGACCTACGTTTTTCCCTAGTTTTTCGGCTTCATGTTTTATAAAACTAGATATTGCATCTAAAGCATTTGTATACTTCCTTTCAACATAAACATAATATCTCCCATTCTCCAAAAAAGGTCTATATTGCCTTTTCTTGCTAATAAATCTTTTAGCATGATTAACTATTTCAAAAGGTGGGCCAGCATGTTTTTTAATCTTAGGTAGCGTTTTTAACATAGTTTCAAAAACTAAGTAACAGTAATTCGATGCAAAAAATCCCGATCTGATCGGCATAAATTCATTTTTTTCTAGGAACTTTGTTATTTTCCTGCAAGCTTTTTCAAGTTGTGGGTAAAGATTATCCTCAACTATATCTGGCTTATTAAAAACTACAACGTAAAGGCCAGTTCCCCTACTTTCTAACTCGCTCTTTATCTTTGCATAATCTATTACTACTTTTTCCTCAAGGAAGTAGTTTAAGCTGGGGTCTTCCAAAAAATTTCTACATTTTTCTACAAATTTTGCTAAATTATCGACGCTTAAATTTGCTGCAACGTTTCTTTTTTTGTCTACGGGATCAGCTACAAATATATTTTTCAGATCAGGCTTAGCCCTAACTTCTTTCTTTTCTATATCAATGTACAGATTTCTTGTCCAATTTACTGCGGATTTTATCAAATTTAAAAAGTTCTCATACATAACAATTAGTAACTCACAGAGATATCCCGAAAATCCTCTGATTTTGTATTCAGCTCCGTATAATCCAGATACCTTTAAAAATTTCTTTAGTAATCTAACTTCGTTTTCTTTTCCTTTTATTCTATCCTTTAACCACTCATAGTGGAAAGGAGTTCTGTCTACAGCTGATTTTATTCTTTCAGGACTGTTTAGCTTGTAACAAGGTACAACATCTACATTAGCTCCCAATACCTCACCGTGAACGTAAGGATGTGATGCATATTTAATTTCATACTTGTCTAAAACCTTTTTTCCTATATCCAATCCAATTTTTTCCAAATCTATGGTTTCATAGTGTTCTGGAAAAAGTATGAAAACATCTATCTCCAATTCTCCCTTAAGCCAAGTGTCTCTGGCATAACTTCCAAGAAATCTGTATTCCAATTCTGGATAATCCTTTAATATATCCTCCAATCTTCTGGATATTTCCTCTTCTACCTTTTTCGCCAATTTTCTTTCCCGTTCAGATGGTACAACTAATTCTAAGGCTTTCTTCAATACTTCATGTATTCTTTCATCTGTAGATTTATCAGTTAAAGTTTTCATGTTCATTTTCTACCAGTGGAGAAATTATACTTTAAATTAGCTCTAAAATTTTTGAGACTTTATATAAAATTTTAATAATTTTATTTATCAAAATTATTTAAAACAATTGAGCAGTTCTCAGAGAATTTACCAAATCTACCACGAATCCAAAGTCTTTTTATATAATTTCTCCAATTTATTTCTAAGAATGTATTTAGCAGTAGTAGAATCAGTAATAAAAATTCTAGAAAAGGCTGGCTTTAAAGTTACTGATATATCCGAAACCAAACCAAGATGCTTCGATATTGCTGCAAAGAAAGATGTAATTAATCTTTTAATTAAAGCACTTTATAACATAGATTCTCTAAAAGCCGAAATGGCTGAAGAGATGAAAATCTTAGCTAAGCTGTTATCATCGAGTCCCATAGTAGTAGGAGAAAAATTTAAAATGAATTTTTTAGAGAGAGGTGTGGTATACAACAGATACGGTTTGCCTGTTGTAAACACTGCCACCTTTTATGATTTAATAGTTGAGGGAATATACCCCATGGTATACTCTGCTCCAGGAGGTTACTATGTAAAACTTGACGGAAAGAAAATAAAAGAAATAAGAAAGAAACTTGGACTATCCTTAGGAGAAGTAGCAAAAATGTTAGGTGTCTCCAGAAGATTGATCAAAAAATATGAAGAAGGAATGGATGCATCCATTGAAAATGCTATAAAATTGGTCGAGATTCTGGGATCATTTGTTATTAAATCTGTAAATGTCTTTGATTTTAAGATTGATGAAGAAATAAAGGAAAGAAAAGTAGAATTTAGTAAAACTGAGGAGAAAATTATAGAACAGCTGAAGGATATTGGTGTAAGAGTATATCCTATCAAGCATGCACCTTTCGATGTGATATCAAAAACAGAAGAAGAGTCAATTTTAACAGGAGTTAAGCAAGTAAAAGAGATAGAAAAGAGAGCTTTAATATTAGGTAGGCTCTCTCAGGTTTTAGATACGAAAGCTGCGTATATAGTGGATAAAAAAATTAAGAGAGAAGTAAAATCTGTTGTATTTTTAATGAAAGATGAGTTAGAAACGATCTCTTCTCCTAAAGATTTTATTTCACTTTTGAATGAAAAAGCCATGGTCGAAAAAAATATATAGAACTATACTTCTACCATTTTATTCGAGGTGATAACAGTTGCCTGCACTTAGTGGTCAACCTGTCCTAATTCTTAAGGAAGGTACTCAGAGAACCACCGGCAGAGATGCTCAACGATTGAACATAATGGCTGCAAGAGTGATTGCAGAAGCTGTCAGAAGCACTTTGGGACCAAAAGGAATGGACAAAATGCTAGTGGATAGCTTAGGTGACGTAGTGATAACAAATGATGGAGTAACAATTCTGAAAGAAATGGATGTTGAACACCCCGCTGCAAAAATGATAGTAGAGGTTGCAAAGACTCAAGAGAACGAGGTTGGTGATGGTACTACAACTGCTGTTGTTCTGGCTGGTGAGTTGTTAAAGAGAGCAGAAAAACTCTTGGATCAGAATATTCATCCAACTGTTATAGCTAAAGGTTACAGATTGGCTTGTGAGAAAGCAATGGAAATCCTAGATAAAGTTGCAATTAAAATAGATGTTGAGGATGATGAAACACTTAAGAAAATTGCTGCAACAGCTATAACTGGCAAACACGCAGAATATGCTGCAGAATATCTAGCTGATTTGGTAGTAAAAGCAGTAAAAAAGGTTGCAGAAAAAACTGATAAAGGTTACAAAGTAGATGAGGATAACATTAAACTAGAGAAGAAACAGGGAGGGGGTATAGAAGACAGTGAATTAGTTGAGGGAATAGTCATTGACAAGGAAGTCGTGCACCCATCAATGCCAAAGAGAATAAAGAACGCTAAAATTGCTGTATTAAAGACTGCACTAGAAGTTAAGGAAACCGAGACTGATGCAGAAATAAGAGTAACAGATCCCGAAATGCTTCAGAAGTTCATCGAACAGGAAGAAAGAATAATAAAAGAAATGATAGATAAAATAGTTCAAGCTGGAGCAAACGTAGTATTCTGTCAAAAGGGAATCGATGATTTGGCTCAATACTACTTAGCAAAGGCAGGAATACTTGCAGTAAGAAGGGTTAAGAAGAGTGATATTGAAAAGTTGGCAAAAGCTACAGGAGCTAGAGTTGTCACTGACATAAGAGACGTTAAGCCAGAATACCTCGGCGAGGCTAAACTGGTGGAAGAGAAGAAAGTTGGAGATGAAAAGATGGTATTCGTAAGAGGATGCAAGAATCCAAAGGCCGTAACAATACTGATAAGAGGTGGAACTGAGCACATAGTCGATGAAGTTGAAAGAAGCCTAACGGACTCAATTAAAGTCGTAAAGGCAGCTTTAGAAGATGGAAAAGTCTTACCCGGTGGCGGTGCTCCAGAAATAGAAGTCAGTCTCAAGCTAAAAGACTGGGTTCCAACTTTAGGTGGAAGAGAGCAGCTAGCTGCTGAAGCTTTCGCAGAAACTTTGGAAATCATACCAAGATCTTTGGCAGAGAACGCTGGATTGGATCCAATAGACATTGTAGTTGAGCTCAAAAGAGCTCATGAAAAAGGACAAAGTAATGCAGGAATAAACATATTTTCTGGTAAGGTCGAAGAAATGGATAAAATTGGCGTCTTAGAACCGCTAAGAGTTAAAAAGCAAGCTATAAGCAGTGCAACTGAAGTAGCAATAATGATTCTAAGAATAGATGATGTAATTGCGGCAAAGGGATTAGAGACTGAGAAAGAGAAACCTGGAGAGAGCACAACTGAAGAAGAGAGTGAATCTGAATCAGAATAATTTTACTTTTTGTTTTTTATTCAAATTTTTACTCTTTTTTAGATGAGATTCAAAATTTTCAAGGCTTCTATAACACCTTCTCCATTATTTTTTGTTAAAACTATATCTGCTACTTTTTTTAACTCTTCATCAGCATTAGCTACTGCTAAACCCAATCCAACCTTTTTAAACATATCTATATCATTTTCAGAATCCCCTATAGCCGCCATTTCTTTAGTTGAAACTCCTATGATTTTTGCTATAACCTCCAAAGCTGCACCTTTGCTAACGGTTCCATCTACAATGTGATAGGCAAACTTTGAATCTAAGATTTTTACTTTATCTTTGAACTTATCACGGAGAATTCTTCTAGCTTCATTGATGGGAAAATTTCTTCTGATGCAAACTTCTGATTTTCTATATTCCAAATCCAAATACGACACTTCAAAAAACTTTTCCAAAAATTTTGCAGCTTTTAAACATATTTCTTTGTTACCAAGAACTATCTCTGGCTGATCGTATCTAACTTGTATCACACCACCGTTTTCACAGATTATGATGTCTGTAACGCCTATTAACTTTGCTGCAGCCCTAGCAAAACAAAGGGAGTTTCCAGTAGCTAAAATTACTGGTATTCTTACATTTCTTAATGCTTCTACTGCTGGGCAGTGTAACACTCTACTGTCATCAGTGATGGTACCATCTATATCCACAGCTAGAGCTTTTGCTTTAAATCGAGTGATTGTCATCAGAATTTTTTAAACCTTTACAATAAGTTAAAAAATTTTCTTGATAAAAAATTTAAAAATTTAAGATAGAAATAAGCATTCTGTGAAGTTTACTTTTATTATTTAAAATCTGGAATCCCCCAGCAAATGTAGATTCAAAATAATTTTACCCTAAGTTTGTTTAACTGAATAGAATTTTAAATAACTGCTTCAAAGAACTTCATA
>CAZCHG010000004.1:38499-40226 GCA_964498465.1 uncultured archaeon
AAAGCGATGTTATTGAAATCGAGAAGGATTATAGAATATTAACATTTAATACTGTGCTACCATTTGACTTAGTTGGATTCATTGCAAAGATTTCCAAGACTTTAGCGGATGAAAAGGTACCAATTCTCGTTATTTCTGCTTATTCGACCGATCACATTTTGGTAAAGGAAAAACATTTGAAGAATGCTAAAAAAGCGCTTAAAAGTTTGGGATTTCTGGTTGGAGAACTAAAATGAACGTGATAACTTCCAACCCACTTTACTTATCCAGATTTACAACCTTTGGTCATAATATGTATACCAGCAGTAAGTTAACGAAACCAAGGGTGTAAAATTTTTAAATTACTTCATAAGTTTAACTTTATTTGTGGAAAGGCTTGAAGACTACCTTGAAGCTATTTATGATATTCAGTTCATTGAGGGAAAAGTCGCAAAAACAAATGATTTAGCCAAAAGATTGAATGTGAAGCCTTCAAGCGTCACAGAAATGCTTCTAAAACTTAGCGAAAAAGGGTATATAAAATATCAACCTTACCATGGTGCAGTTCTAACAGAAAAGGGAGAAAAGTTGGCTAGAAGGATTAAAAAGTATAATAAAATATTTGAAACGTTTTTTAGAAAATTTTTAAAGTTAAACGAAGATATCTCGAAAAAACTTAGCTGTGAGCTTGAACATCACATAAACGATGATGTTGCAAAAATTATTTGCAGAATAATATCGGGATTATGTGATTTTTGCGAGGAATGTTTGTATGAGAGTTTCAAATTAACTGATGCTTCTCCTGGTGTTTACAAGGTACTACTAGCTCCAGCAGTGTTAGCTAAAATCGGTATTAAACCGGGAATAAAAGTGCGCATCACGGAAGATAAAAATATTATAATTGATAATAGAGAAATTAGTGTAGCAAAAGATCTGGCACCATGGGTTGTATTAGAGCCAATTAAGGAGAAATAAAAAATAGATGGAAGTATGCAGGACAAAATATTAGAATTAAAAAAACTTGAGGAGGAAATAAAGTCCTGTACTAAATGCTCTCTTTGGAAAACCAAGAAAAATTATGTAGTTGGAGAAGGGAATCCAGATGCAAAGTTAATGTTTATAGGGGAGGCTCCAGGAAGAGAAGAAGACATCCAGGGTAGACCTTTTGTAGGTAGCGCTGGAAAATTACTTACTGAGCTTATAGAGAATGTTATTGGTCTGAAAAGGGAAGATGTTTATATTGCAAATGTTTTAAAGTGTCGCCCACCAAATAACAGAGATCCTAGACCCGAGGAAATAAAAGCTTGTACACCATATTTGATTAGACAAATAGATCTAATAAATCCATCTTTCATAGTTTGCCTTGGCAGATATTCAGCAAAGTTCATATTTGATCTGTTTAATTTAAAATTTACAAACATAACTAAAGTTAAAGGAAAGATATTTGAAGTTATAAGATCTGATGGCAGTGTATTGCAAATAATGGCAACTTATCACCCTGCTGCAGTACTTTACAGACCCATTCTTAAGGACGAATATATAAAGGACTTTGAAAAAATTGCCGAAGCATTAGAAAGGAAAAAGAAAACAAAAACGCTATTTGATTTTACTTAAAAAATTTCCACTTGAAAACTTCACTGCATTATTTACTTCTCTGACAAAATTTGGTCAAATATAGTTTTGGCGCGAAAAAGGTTAAATTACTAATTCCTGAGGAGCTTGCAAACGTATTCTTAAATTTCTTAATT
>CAZCHG010000005.1:0-37315 GCA_964498465.1 uncultured archaeon
GTTCCTTATTGTATTCAATGTTATACAAATCAAAAACAGCATTGAACCTTTTTATTTTTTGAATTAATTTTCAAGCCACTGGTAATACTTTTAAATGTATTAAGTAAATACATATTGTGGATAAATTGAGAGTGGTACCTACTCCTGGAGTTTTGAAAAAAGAGCCGAAAATCATCTGCTATACGGAATATGAACTATCTGTCTTAGTTTTTATATGCGTTTTACAATTTATTTTAACATCTATGTTTTTTAACAAGGTATTTGCTCTTATATTAAGTTTATTAATTTTTGTCTCTGTAACTACTGCAAAAATTTTATCATCAAAGGAATTAGGGTTGCTTCATTTTTTCTACGGCATTATTGCATTACTAAAAGGTAATAAAAAGGTAATTAAGGAATTTGGAGGAAAAATCTCAAATTTAAAATTTATATCGGAGTCAATTATCAATGTCGACGGGAAGAATATT
Source organism: uncultured archaeon (assembly GCA_964498465.1). Lineage (GTDB taxonomy): Archaea > Halobacteriota > Archaeoglobi > Archaeoglobales > Archaeoglobaceae > CAZCHG01. Next base: position 468 of record CAZCHG010000005.1, read on the forward strand.
ATGATATTGGAAATTTATCCTGTTAATTTTTTATATGCCAGTCAAGAAACTCAAAGAAGTATTTTGGACTCTTATAGGAAGTTTTTAAACTCTTTAGATTTTCCTGTGCAAATACTGTGCCTATCTTATGAATTTAGTGCTAACAAGTATATAAATAAGCTAATTTTAAGATCAGAGGACGATGACATTTTATCAAATAGATTTTTAAAGGATGTAGTTGATGATTATATATTTTGGCTAAATTTAAACATAGAAAACACCTATATGAGAAGGTATTTTGTAATCGTAGCCGTAGATGATAAAAAATCAAACTCTATTTCCGAATTAAATAGAAGAGTAAATCTAATAAAGTCAATGCTTCTTTCTGCAAACATAAAGTGCGAAATTATTAGTGAACGTGAGATATTAAACTTATACAACATCATAAATAATAGAAAGTCAATTATAGAGAAGTATTATTGAAAAATAATTAAAATACGGGTGATATTATGTTTGGAACCGATGAAAAACCTATAAATGCAAACGAAAAACCTATAGTGAATCCAGAGTATTTTGAGGCTAGAAGAGGACTATTTTATCTAAATGATACATGTGGAATAGCATCGTATATTTCCGCGTTACCTAACAGTATAATGGAAGGATGGTTAGCGATCGAATTATTGCTTAGAAGAAATCATTTTCTTGATATATCAATTTTTATATATCCAATCGATGAAAAAGAAATGTTAAATAGATTAGATGCTAAAATTTCTGAACTGGAATCTAAAATAAGAGAATACGAAGAAAAAGGCAGAGAAGACGTTGAACCACTTAGAAAAGAGAAGGAAATATTAGAATTATTTAGAGATAAGTTAATTTTGAGGCAAAGCAAATTATTTAGAGCTAATTTTCTGTTCTACATTTTATCGAAGAGTGAAGAGAATGTGGAGAATTGCTATGATAGCTTCAGAAGAAGATTGCAAGGGATAAACCTGGTAGTATCTAGGGTTAGATACAAAGTCTTAGAAGCTTTTAAATCTTTGCTTCCAGAGTTTCATGACCTATTACCAACTCATGAAATAGTAGATTCTGACTTCTTATCAGCTAGTTTTCCGTTTGTAAAGTCTGGTTTAATACATGAATCTGGCATACTTTATGGATTTGAGGTTTTTACTGGACATCCAATTATTATTGATAGATTTAAGCTAGCAGGACACAATGAAGTAATAATTGGAAAAATTGGTAGCGGAAAATCATTTTTTGCTAAACTAGAAACATTGAGGTGGTATGTACTTGATCCAAAGATTAAGTTGTACTTAGTAGATCCACTTTCAGGATTTAAAGATTTGGCTGATTTGTTAAATGCTCAGGTAGTTAAAGTGGGAGAAGTAAAGATAAATCCGTTAGATTTGTTTATTTTAAATGATAAAAGTGTAGTAAGTCAAATAAATGAAAAAATATCAGATTTAATGGACTTCTTTTCAGTATTTTATTCTGAGATTGGAGAAAAGCTCAACAAAATTGAAGCAGGTGTGCTTAGAAGAGCCATATTTAATGCATATAAAAAAGGAAAAGTAACAGAGAATTTTATTGGAAACGTAACAATAAATGATGTTTATAATAAACTGCTGGAGGTAACCAGAAATTATGAGGAAAAGCAAGCTGCAAAAAACTTACTATCAAGCTTTGAAGCCTTTAAAACTGACTTAAATATGTTTAATGGTAGAACAGAGATTAACACAAATAGCAGAGTTATATATTTTGACTTCTCTGGTGTTAGAACAGGTACAACTGTTAGACCAGTAGTAATGCATGCAATTCTAAGCTGGATATCTGCCATAATTAGGGGAAGTTTTGAAAGAAAAATAGTGACTATTGATGAAGCACACTATTTCCTTTCAAGTTTGAATATTAGAAAGTTTCTGGAGAAATGCGTCAGACATTCCAGACATTACAAAGCAGGATACACGCTTATAACTCAAGGTTTTAATGAATTTTTGAGTAATAAAGAAGGTATGACCATTCTCAATAATACAGACATATTTTTGATATTTAAGCAGGATGCAATACCGGATCGGATATTGAAATTACTTGATATATCAGAGGATTGTGAAAAATTAATAAAAGAAGCAGTTCAGGGAAAAATTAGCAGATTTTCAACTGCATTGCTAGTTTTACCTGGCAAAGACACGTTTTATATAAACATAACATCATCTCCAGCAGAAGCTGCTGCATTAAGTGTTAGTGGTAAAGGATGCTAATGATTTCGTGATTTTAAGTTTTTATGTTGGAATTTAAGCTTTGCAAAGATAAAACATGTATAGGATTTGGATTTGATGAACTTGAAGGATTTATTCCAGTCTGTATTGAGTTAAATGAAAGATTTAGACATGTGGCAATTTTTGGCTCAACTGGAACTGGAAAAACAACTTTATTGTCTAACATGATGCTCCAAGATTTTTGCAATAATTTTGGTTTTTGTTTTATAGATCCTAAGGGAGATGCAGTTAATGAATTACTCTCTAGGGGGCTAAAACTGAAAGTAGAAGATCTGATTTTAATAGACCCACTAAGTTCTGTGGATTTTTCAATTAATTTTTTGAAAATTCCTGATCATGTTAAAAATAGAGAAGCATTTAAGGAAGTTGTAGTTTGCACTTTTGTTGAATTGCTTAAGCATCAGACTAAATTCTGGGGCGAAAGATTTGGAAGGTTATTTGAGGCTTTGGTTAGAGGAATATTAGATTATAATGAGCAATTAAAGGAAAATAAGCAGTTAGACATTCTTGATTTATATTTAATTCTATTAAAAAAAGACAAATTGATTAAATTTGCTGAACAACTGAGAGATCCGCTTTTAAAAGAATACATTATTGAGTCATTGAGAATAAAGGGAGAAGATCTAAGCAGAGAAGCCATACTGAGAAGATTAAATGACTGGATACATAATAAAATTGTTAGAGCCATGTTTTGTAAAAATAAAAAAGAAAATTTAAATTTCGAGGAAATCATTGAATCAGGAAAAATCATTTTAGTTAAAATACCAAAAGGAGAGCTGGGAAATTCTGCAACGCAACTGTTTGGGACAATTTTCATATCTCTTATTTGGGCAAATGTAAAATCAAAAGGAATCAAAATTACAGGTGCTAATAATCCGTATTTTCTTTATATAGATGAATTTCATAGCTTTGCTTTTAATAAAGGATTTTTTGATGAACTTCTGTCAGAAAGTAGAGCTTTTAATCTTGGAACAACAATAGCTACACAATATCCGTCTCAGTTACCTGTTGAAATAAGAAATGCTGTTTATAGCAATTGTTCAACGCTTATTGTGTTTAATGTACAAAATCCTTACGATGCTGAGCAATTGTCGTTGAGAATTCCAGATATAACAGCTAGTGATATTTTAAATTTGGGAAAATTTGAAGCTTATGTCAGATTGCATGTAGATTGTAGGCCAGAAACGATTAAAATTAGAACTTATCCACCATTTTGCATTAATTCTAGAAAAATTGTAACCTTTTGTTTATCTGATAAAGGAAAACGAATTTTTCAAAAATACTGATAATTTAACTTAATCCCTTCTTACAATTCTGAAGAAGCCTGGCCTGGGACAGTATAAATCTCCTCTTTCACGCATCTTGTAAAGAATCTCTCTAGCTTTCTCTCGATCAATCTTATGTTCTTCAGCTCTTTTTAGTATTTCATCTTCAGGAGCACCCTTATCATAGGAGTTTTCCAACTCCTCTATTATTTTTCTTAGAATGACGATTCTATCCCTTTGAGTTTTCGATGTACCTGTGAATGCATAGTCTATATCAATTTCTCCAGTTTCTGGGTCAATTGCTATCTCTTCAAGACATTTTCTAACGATTTTTATGACTCTTTCAACATCTTCAGCAGTTATGTAGTCACTTAATCTAACTCTTGCCGAAGCCTCAGCTAATCTTATTAAAGCTTCAAGCTGCCTTGCTGTAGCAGGGACTGGAGAGTTCTCTTTAGCTTTTGATCTTAGGGACAAATAGAACTGTATTATTTTATCCTTTGCTTCTGGAGTTAATACTGGAAATACTACTCTTTTTGCATAGGCTATGTATTTTCTTAATAATTCTGGGTCTATTTTAGGTTTAATTTTTTCAATGTCTTTAGTAGGCTCAGAAAATAGCAGCTGTCTAGCTTTTTCTAGTTTCTCCCCAATTTCATGAGTCATTAATATGTGCTCAGCCAATTTTTTGTCTCTTTCTTCATTGGGCTCGTCTGTCATGACAAATATTAAATCAAATCTTGATAACAAAGTTGGTGGTAAATCTATTTGCTCTGCGATTGGAGTGTATCTATCGAACCTGCCATATTTTGGATTTGCTGCAGCAAGTATGGAGCATCTAGCTTTTAAAATTGCATTAATTCCAGCTTTAGCAACGCTGACAGTTTGTTGCTCCATGACTTCGTGTAAAGCACTCCTATCTTCACTTCTCATTTTGTCTATTTCATCAACCAAAGCTACACCTTTATCAGCTAAGACTAAAGCTCCAGCTTCTAATGTCCATCTACCATCGTATTCATCCCTAGTAGCAGTAGCTGTCAATCCAGCGTAAGTTGTACCTCTTCCAGTTGTGTAAACACTTCTTGGTGCAATTCTGTGAACGTACTTCAAAAGTTGACTGTTGTGAACGTAAATATCATTTGCAATAAAGTTATGGTGAATAGGGACTTGTAAATCATAAACCCATTTAAATCTGGGTTCGTAAATTTCTATTTTCTTCACTTTGTCCCAAAATATATCTGAATTTGCAATAATTTTTAATATACTTATTTTTCTCTCAGCAACATTCAATCTATCCTTAATCTCTTCTATTAAGAACTTTTTAGCTTTCTCTAATTCAGAATTTACAGCACCAGTAGTCTCATATAGCGATACACTTTTTTGAGATTTACCTATTTTATTAGCAAGTTTTGATTGAGATATCCCCAGGTCTTTTCTTATTTCTCTTATATCTTTCCATGAAGTTATCTCTTTAGATAAGTAACTTTTAAGAAGAATCAGTTTTCTCTCAAAATTAGCTATAATCTTGTTTAATGTATCTTTTGGAATCTCTCTTAGTCCCTTTTCGTAACAGTAGAAGGTAGATTTAGGTATATCGGAATCATTTAAGTTAAGAATTAACTTTAACTCCTCAATTATTTTAGATATGTTTGGTATTCCAATCTTTGAATCTTTTACGTTTAAGTTCAAATCAAATTCATTAACAAGCTTTGATGAAGTTAAAATCGTTAAATAACTACCGACTTTGGATATTACTCCAAATCTTAAAAGTAAGTGCTGCAGTTGCTTTAGAATTGTTTTGCTTCCCTCAATTATTATTTTACCCTTCTTTACTTTGCCTTTTAGGTTCAAGGCTATTTTTAGGAATGTTTTAATTTCATCTTTTGAGCATTTAAAGAGTAAATCTGGCACTTTGTTGGTTCCTAGGCAAGTTACCAAATCGATCAACCTTTTATCATGTATAATTATTTTATTTTTCGCTTTTCTGTAATCTACGCCTAGTTTTTCAATAAATTTAACAAAATCGTCGCTAGGTTTATCAACGATTAATCTTTTCTTGATAATTTTTCCTTTAAATAGTACAACACCAAAGAATTTCCAAAATTCCTCGGATGTAGTATTTATTGGTAATCCAACATTAGGTAACGGTTGCGGTTTGCCAAATACTGGTATAACAGATGGTGTGGCTATGGGATCCCCAACTTGTAAATCTTTAGCTCTCTTTATTTTTATTTCACCATCTTCCAAAGTGAAAAATGGATGGGTGGGCGTAACACCCAAAATTTTGCCTGTTTTTGTGTATATTCTATACATCCTCTCTGGAGCCAAGCGTTTCCAGACAATATCAGCTTTACATACTATATTCTTCGCAGTTGATGAATTTAAGGCTATGATATCATGATTTGTTCTTGCATAAAATCCATCATCAATTTTATTTGCATTAACGCTTATTTCCTTTTCGACAAGATCTTCTATTTTCTTTAAAGAACCATCAGCCATTAACACTACAGTTTCTGGATCAACGCATTTTGCTACTCCTGGATCTCCTACAAGTAGTATGTGTATATCTCCTCTAATCTCAGTACCATCTGGAAGTTTCTTTGGAATCCCGCCAAAAAGTTGCAATGCTATTGCAAGTTTTATATCCTCATATCCGTAAATTGATGGAGCTATGGATTCAGTGATTTTTTTATAAATATCTGGATCCTCACTTAATTCAAGTATTTTTTTCCTATCTTCCTCTGTAATTTCAAATTCTTCGTATTCTTGTTCTAGTATTTCTATGGAATTGCCTTCAAGTATAATATCTAGATTTGTGCTTTTTTTACTACCTCTGGATATTTTTCTTAATATTCCATTTACTATTACTCTATCTCCAGGATTGATTTTTCCAGTTAGATCTTCTTCAAGTATTACGTCAAGCATTTGGGGTTGTTCGCCACCCTTCAAATTTTCTGGGTATTCTTGTATTCTTATTCTCTGGTAATCAACAGATTTACTCTCATCAAGTAGCAACGAAAACTTCTTCTTTTTACAAAACTCACAATATGCTGGAGATTCCAGTGTGTAATTTTGTGGTTTAACTACTGTGAGTCTACCACAATTGTTGCATTTAAATATTGCCTCAACTATTCTTGGTCTAACTTCTGTAACTTTCCTAACAATACCTTCAATTGCAACAAATTTTGATATATGTTGACTTCTGATATCTTTTATTCTAATTCTTCTAGTTTGTGGAAGATTGTAAAATCTAACCCGACAGCCACTTAGATTTACATCGTATATATTCTCAGATATAGCTAAACCTTCTTCAGCATGCTTTATAACTTCAGAAGGATATTCAAGAAGTTCTTCAGCTAATTTTCCACCTTTAAAAATAGCCAAATCTTTTGAGTAATCTACATAAAGGGAGTTTGAAGAATTTAAACTTTTTTCGGCTATTCTATAGGCTAGCTTATTTAATTCATTACGGTAATAAGTTTCAAAGAATTCTTTCCAGATTTCTGGACTGCTTAACATTTTTAAAATAGTTAGAGCTGCAAACTCTTTATCATTTCGGGTTCATTGAAACTGAAAGTTATATTTTATATATAAATTTAAACTCTCGCAAAGAAAACGTCAAAGCTTAAAAAGGCAGATGTAAAATTTGTTTTTCAATGAAGAATTCTGAAGATGTGAATAAGGTTATCACACTTTGTGGTAAAAGTTGGGCTAAGATTGGAGTAGAATTCATGTTCATGGGGGAAAGTGAGGAATGCAAAAACTGTAAAATTAGAAAAACATGCTTAAGGTTGAAACAAGGGTCAAAATATAAAATAGTTGGATTAAGAGATGGAACAGTGCAACCATGTCCTTTGCATGATGAAGGAGTAGTGGCTGTTGAAGTTGTGGAATTACCAACTATAGCATTGGTTGACTCTAAGATGGCTGTAGAGGAAACCAAATTTAAATTCGAAAAGAAATGTAATAAGTTCGATTGCTTCATGTATAATTTGTGCAATCCCATAGAGCTCAGTAATGGTGAACTCGTAATTGTTGAAAAAGTAATCGGTGAACCACCAAATAAATGTCCTAAAGGTAAATCGCTTAAGCTTGTTGAATTAAAAAGAGTTGGAAAGGAACAATCTTAATTTTATAAAATCGTTATTTGCAAAGTCTTGCTTCTCGTAATAGTTCCAAAAACAATGGTTTAGCAATTAAATATTTAAACTTCTCCTTTTTGAAGTTTATATATTCGGTTACTAACCTTCAGAATCACTATTTAGGCAAAGTGAATTATCAAATGACTAATAGAGGTATGCTACACAAGTTGAAGAACTCCGATAAAAATAGCTGGAAGGTTTTACTTGATAAAATGGAATATGAAGCTAAAAAGAGAAGCGCTCCAGTATTTGAAATTGATAAAATAATAGAAACTCCATTTCAGTGGGTACTTTTTGTTGTGCTTAGCTCTCGAACTAGAGATGAACAAACGTTGAAAGTGGCAAGAAAATTTTTCAAAGTTATCAGGAAACCTGAAGATTTAATCAAATTATCAGTTGATGAAGTTGAAAAATTGATCTATGGAGTAGGGTTTTATAGAATAAAAGCTAAAAAAATAAAGGAATTGGCTGAGATTATTAAGAGAAATGGAATACCAGACAATTTTAATGAATTACTAAAATTGCCAAGCATAGGTAGAAAGTCAGCAAATATGATTCTTTCAATTCTTTTTAAAAAACCAACTATAGCAGTGGACACTCATGTTCATAGAATTTCTAATAGATTAGGTCTTGTGAAAACGAAAAAACCTGAAGAAACTGAAGAAGAATTAAGAAAAATTGTACCAAAGGAATTTTGGGCAAGAGTAAATAAAGTGTTTGTTGGATTTGGACAAACGGTATGTAAACCGATAAAACCTCTTTGCGATGATTGCCCAGTCAGATTTTGCTGTAAATATAATTTAGAGTAATTTAAAGAAACAAAAAAGATTTATTTTAACTGAAAAATACGTTAGACTTACTTAAATAATTAAAAACCATTCACGTGAGTTTTCTAACTGCATTAAAAACATCAAAACAATGGAACCAAAATTTAACAAAAAATTAAAAAATATGTTTAAAATTTTAAAATAAATTATCTTCTATTCTATTATGTTAGATTTTTCTGCTTAAATTGTGAGAGCCAATTTGATGTCTTCTGCAGTTACAGTCTTTCTACCAGCGTGTTTGGCCACTTCTACTGCCTTCTTTGCAATTTCTAAAGCTTTCTCTTCTAGAATTTCTACCATTTTCTCCACTGCATCAGCACTTACTCTTTCAGCACCAGCCTTTCTTATAAGTCTGTCCACAGGTGCTAATGGTAATTCAGCCATTTACATACACCCCCACTACCAATATAAAAAAGTATTTAGCCATATATATATTTTACGATTAACTTGTAGCATCTCGGCGATTTTGGTGTCTAGATGACGCAAACACTTACTATATACTAATGAGGTGAAAGTTATCAATGTTATTAGCATCAAAATGGTGTTAGTAAAAAAATAGCTTAGCTATTTTTTTCTAGAATTTAGTTTGAAATAAGTAGGATATAGCTCAAATGAAGTTAGTAATTAAAAGATTTTAGCGAAAAATGCCAGATTAAAAATAATAAAATTGTGCTATGTTAATGATAAATTGCAAGCTGTGCAACCATCAACCACTTACACTATTTCATACCTCAAGACATGGGGTGAAAAATTACAGAGACACAATCATGGGATGTTAATAATACTAGGTAGATTGTGAACAATTTTTAGCACAATATGCGTCGTTTAAAGTAAAAAACAACACATCATATTTTTAATATGTCTTGGTTGGGAGAACTTTCCGTAATAATATACAAGAATTACTAATGGTAAGATCTATGATTCTTACAGGAAAGAGTTCCCAGAAGTAAGCAATGGGTTGATGTTTCGATGAATTGACTTCTATTGTGAACGTAAAATCACATCTGTCAAATTTGTAGTAATTGTATGGGAGTCTAAATTATAATCCAAAATGAGGTTTCAAGTAATTTTTTCTTTGTATATTATTGGTATCACTTTTAGAAAAATTAGTGACAATTACCAATGCATTGTGATATTTAGCAACTCATCACTTTTTTAGAATAATACTAACTACAATATATACTGATTAATCCAGTATTTTATAGCAAAAGTACATTTGGACTGGTTACTGAGATGGAATTAAACTCTAAAGAACTTTAAAATTAATTCTCTCTCATACAAGGTTAGTAAAATCAATGAGACTGAAATTTATGTTACAGATTTAACATATTTTTTATAAAGGAAAAGTGCTATATGTATAGCAACCATATATTGTGTCACAGACAATCCAGATGTTTTTTAGAAATTATAAGTTTGATACATTTTTATTGCTAGACCCATTTGGTATTAGTCTAAAATAGTATCAATTGACGCTAGCTAGAGAATTTTCGCGAACGTATCTTTGCATTTAATGGCTAAACGCCATTGCTGACCCAGATGATTCTTGTATAAATTTCTTACAACGACAAGTGAACATGGAATTTTTCAATTTTTTCTATAGTTGCTTAGCATCCGTAATTTTCACTTTCGAGGGGAAATTTTGATGGCAATTTTAACTTCTTGTATAAAAAAGTTAAATAGGTACATTTTAAACGAAAAGAATTTTACTCTTTGAAGTAGAATATTCACAGAAGTTCTTATAAGTTGATTGCGAGAAATAGATTATAAAGCTGAATTGGTGTGCTTCCCATGATGAAACCTGATATACCAATAAGGGACATCATGACCAGAGACGTTTGTACAGCTGAAAAAAATGAAACTCTATTAGACGCTACAAAGAAGATGCTGGAATTTGGAGTGGGAAGCATAGTAATTGTTGAAAATGAAAAACCAATAGGTATTGTTACCGAAAGAGACATAATTGAAAAAGTTGTAGTAAAAAATAAAGTGCCTAGTAGAGTTAAATTAAAAGATATAATGACAAAACCTATTATTACTGTAAAGCCTACTACAAGTTTAAGAGAAGCGGTAAATATTATGCTAAAAAAAGGAATAAGGAGATTACCTGTTGTTGATGGAGATAGATTGGTAGGCATTGTTACAGATACGGATATACTTAGTGTATCCTTAGAATTGGGTGAATTATTAGATTTAGTTAGGGAAAGTTCACCAGTCAAGGAAACTATGTCTGGTATTTGTGATAAATGTGGTAGGTTCTCGGACAGACTTGTTGATGTTAATGGTTTGAAGCTTTGTGAAGATTGTCTTGAAGCTTTTTATGAGTAACCTTTATAATTCTCCATTTAGTCTCTGTTTAATTTTGCCTGACTTTAAATAAAATTATTTTATTAATTCTGATTTAAAAATTAAGATAAGTTTTTAAATGAGAGAGCAAACTTTTAAAAAATGGCTACAGAAACTGAAGCTTTAAATCTTTGGGTGGAGAAATACAGACCTAAAACGATAAAAGATGTAGTAGCTAGTAGAGACATAATCGAGAAGGTTACACTTTGGGCAAAAAACTGGGAAAGAGGAATAATCCAAAAACCCTTGTTACTTGCAGGACCACCTGGTGTTGGAAAAACATCGTTAGCCTTGGCACTAGCTAATACATTTGGTTGGGCTGTAGTTGAACTAAATGCTAGTGATCAGAGAAACTGGGCTATAATTCAGAAAATAGTTGGTGAAGGATCTTTTGCAGAAACTATAAGTGAAGAAGGGGAGTACTTGTCTAGTTCAAAGGGAAAATTGAAACTCATAATCCTTGATGAAGTCGATAATATACATAAAAAAGAGGATACTGGAGGAGAAAGTGCATTAATAAGATTAATTAAGAAAAAACCGAGACAGCCAATGATTTTGATAGCCAACGACCCGTATGCTCTCTCTCTAGATCTCAGAAATCTTTGTGAAATGATAACTTTTAAAAGAATTAACAAAAGACAAATAGTAAAGGTTTTAGAAAAAATATGTGCTCTTGAGAACATCAAAGCGGATAGAGCTGTTTTAGAGGCAATTGCTGAGAATGCTGGAGGAGACTTGAGGGCTGCAATAAACGATTTACAAGCTGTTGCTGAAGGTAAAAATGAAATAAAAATAGAAGACATCGTTGTTGCGAAAAGAACTCAAGAACCAGATATTTTTGCTGTGCTACAGAGAATATTTAAAACAAGAAGTTACTCTGCATACACGGAAGCTTTACTATTAGATGAAGCTCCTGATGATCTAATAGATTGGATTGATGAGAATATACCTCTTGAGTACTCTGGAAAAGATATGCTTGATGCATATGAAATATTATCCAGAGCAGATATGTTTCTTGGAAGGGTAAAAAGGAGACAATTCTACAGATTATGGAAGTATGCTACATATTTAATGACTATAGGGGTTCAACAAGCGAAAACATCACCTAAAAGAGGTTTTACTAAATATCAACGACCATCACTTTGGCAGAAACTTGCTCAGACAAAGAATATGAGGGAGAAATTCAAAACAGTATTATCAAAAATTGGTAAGTATTCTCATCTTTCGAGAAGAAAAGCATCAAATGAAATGTACTACTTTATAAAATTACTTTTAAGAGAAGGAGACATAAAAACTGCTGCAAGCATTGCTGCTTTTTATGATTTCTCAAAAGATGATTTAGAATTCATAATAGGTGGAGAAGATGGAAAAAGAATAAAAGAAATCATAAACTACATTGAAGAACACAAATTACATAGAGTTGAAGATGAAACATTCATGGGAACGATTTCTGAGGAACTTGACGAAGATATAAGAAAGAGACTAAAAGAAGAAGCTAAGGAAAGTAAGGAAAGAAGGAAAGTAGAAAAAAGAAAAAAAAGAAAAACAAAGAAAAAGGAAGAAAAAGCAGGTATGACATTAGACTCCTTTATTTAACCTATGTTCTTTAATTTGTTTGGTATATTAAATGTAGTTAGAAAAATTTATGAGAAAATCCTTGAGAGAAAAGTAAAAGGCAAAATAGTGCCTGAGCATTTGGTTATTATCACTGAAGCAAAGGACTTTTTGGATAACTTGGCTAAATTTCATGAATTTACTAAGTGGTGTAGAAGATTCAAAATAAAAGAATTAACGATATGTTTAAACTTTAATAAGAAAGTAAAACATGACTTAAAATCTACTTTAAACTCAATTTTAAAGTTTTTTGAGTTTGAAAACGTAAATATTATAGCTGATAACGTTAGAATTAGAAAATATGGACCCGATCCTCTTATAAACTTTTTAGTGAACTACAATGGAAAAAAAGAAATTACTAGTGCTGTGAAAAAAATAGCAAAACTTATTGAAGCAGGAAAAATTAATCCTGAGGACGTAAATGAGGAAATAATTGAAAATTACCTTTGTGTAAAAAGACCTCCTGATTTAATAATCAGAGCTGGAAGAGAAATTCCAAATTTTCTGATATGGCAAAGTATATATAGTGAACTTTATTTTTTGGATATGGATTGGAAAAATTTTAGATATTTGGACTTTTTAAGATGTCTAAAGGAATATCAAAGAAGAGAAAGGAGGTATGGGAGGTAACATAATTAGAATACTTAGGGTTCTTGCGGATTATCAGTTTGGTAAAGGTGCTGGTAAAGCTTTATTTCCGAAAGTATGCAGAATACAGTTCTCGTCAACTGGCAGAATTAGGCAAATATTTGATGGTGATAAAAGAATAGCTACATTAAAAGCTGATACTGGGTTTTTCTCTTTGGGTATAGAAGGTGCTAGGCGATTGCATGCTTTTTTTGAGTATCCCAGGTTAAGAGTGGTTGTAAAAAATGAAGTCTCAGATGCTATATTGAAAGGAGGCAACGTCTTTGCAAAACATGTAGTAGATGTAGATAGAAGTATAAAAGCAAACGATGAAGTTTTAATAGTTAATGAAAACGACGAATTATTAGGAACTGGTAAAGCTAAGCTATCTGCTGCGGAGATGCTTGAATTTGATAGAGGTATAGCCGTATCTACACGTAAAAGTATACTAAAAGCTGAAAAATCTGTGAATAATAAATAGGAGAGAATTACTTATAAAATTATAAAAGCGCATTATAAAATTATAAGAGCCCCGATGGGGTAGGGGATATCCTTGGGGGCTGCGGACCCCCAGACCCGGGTTCAAATCCCGGTCGGGGCACTTTAGTTTTTTATTTTTTATATTTTAATTTTTATTCTACATAAAAACTATTCTTTAATGTATTATTCAAATTTTCTGGGTTTTTCTTAGAATTAACGAGCTATTACGAATGTAAATGAAAGTATAAAGCCTGTGAAGAATAAAGCAGTTAAATATAATCTTGTAAACTCAAGGGGTAAAATGCCAATCAAAAGGCTGTTTAATGGAAGACTAAAACCCGAGACAAATCCAGCAATACCTAGTGCTGCAATAATTTCGCTTGATTTAATAATTTTACCTAGATGTGCCTGAAAACCTGGAAAAAGTAGCGAAATTGACAGATTGAAAAAGAAACCCCATATTATGAAATCTTTTTCAAGATTTGCAAAGGATATTAAAGTTATTAAGGATAGCGGTGGAAAAACTATAGGCCCAAATCTATCATAAAGCAATCCACCAAGGGTCGACAATGTACTGGGTATGGCATAGCTTAGAAATCTATACTCACCTATCAAAGTCGGGGCAAGTAAGGGTATATACGATATTAAAATTGAATAAGACGAAGAGTAGCAAAAGCTAATTACTAGATAAATTATAAAAATGCGTGTAAGTTTTATTTTAAACCTAGGCCTATCTTGTACTTTTATATTTCTCAGGTACAATAAAGGTATGGTAGCTAGGCTACATATGACTGAAGAAATCAAAAATACATCAAAATGAGTGTGAATGTACAGTTTTAAGTACTTGGAGGGATATCCTAAGAAAATAAATGGACCAAGCCCAGATGCTATTATTGAAACAAAGGATAATAAACCGAACGCAACACCCCAAGAATTTTCGTTAACTTCGTGAAAAATAATAGCTTTACAACCAATCCAAAAAATTGCAGCAAGAAAACCTAGGGTTATTGCAAGAATTATTGCAATGTAAAAATCTAACAAAGGTGCAACTGAAAACAAGGAGTAACCTATGGGGCTAAGTATGATTAGGCGACCCACAGGTATAAAAGATATTAAATAGCTAACTAGTGGATAAAACAATGTGAGAGAAAGGTAAAGGATAGATAATACTATTATAGCTTCTTTATAGCATTTTAAAGGGTAGGCAGCTTCTACCGTGTTATAGCCGAACATTAAAATAAAAGATGCTAAAAATAGACAAAAAATTTTAAAAGTTATTGAATCTAGCGCTTTAAATTTCATTATTCTATCAAACTGGAGCTTTATTAGTTGATTTCTTTTTTTAATTTTAATTTTGCCACAAAAAATCCAGAAGTTTCGTGCTTGTGGGGGTAAAACCTTCTAGCTTTTGAAATTTCACTATTTAGTTTTATATTCTTTCTAGGAATCTCTGTAAATGCTGGATCTCCCCATTTTATCTCTTCTAATCTCACAGGATATCTCTCTAATACATAGTTGATTATGAATTCGTTTTCTTCTGGAGCAAGGGAACAAGTAGAGTATACTAGAACCCCATGACTTTTTAAACTTCTTATGGCAGACTCAATCAATTTTCTTTGCCTTTCTGCGCAAATTTCTATATCTCTTTTTCCACTTCTTTTTTTCCTAGTTGGATCTTTGTATATAACTCCTTCTCCACTACATGGAGCATCAAGTAAGATTCTATCCACTTTGATGCCAGTTCTCCAAAACTCGGTAGCATCCATGTTAATTATTGCTACATTTAAGCAACCTAATCTATGTACATTATCTATCAATGCTTGAATTCTTTCTTTGTTTACTTCAATTGCCAAAATAACCCCTTCGTTCATCATTAGTTGTGATAAAAAAGTTGTTTTACCTCCAGGAGAAGCTGCAAAGTCTGCTACAATCTCTCCAGGTTTTGGATCAAGGACTAAAGGGGGAATACATGAGTTCTTCTCCATCACGTAATAGTATCCCATGAGATACTCAGGAGTGGCACCGATTGAAAATGGCTCATGTAAAATTTTATAGCAAAATGGAACATCTGTACTCTCCAATTTGAAACCTCTTTGCTCTAACTTTTTAATTAATTTTTCCTCCTCTATTTTCAGAGTGTTAACTCTTATATGTTTAGGAATTCCTTTTTCCATTGCATTAATCAAATCCATGTAGTCATCGAAAAAGTTCATCCATCTTCTTATTATGAACTCATGATATCCGAATTTTTTCGCAATTTCTTTTGAGAGTTTTGTAGAAGGGTAGTCTATTACCATTTTTATGGAGCAATTGGTTAACTATTTTCTATCAAAGAATGGATTTTTGCCTAAGGAGGCTAAAGGTATGCCTAATACCACGTCAGCTTTTGAATAACCTAACTCTCGAGCAACTACACCTATTCTGTAAATTACTCTATTATCTACATTAAGGACAGATGCTAACTTCACCGCTGAACCAATTGCTATACCTAAGTCCAAAATTCTGAAAATACAATTTGGGCCTGTGAAATCTTTTGAAGTTCTCTTTATTTCCTTCATTTTTTTGCAATCCAACCCGCATGCTCCGCAATTTAATCCTAGAGGCTCGTCACCTTTAACTCCTATTAATAATATAGCTGAAGCTTTTTTTAAACTCTCACCGTCTCTAATAAAACCTTTACCCCTTTCTTTACCGAGTTCAATCATTCTCTCGGCAATCTTGTTAGTTTCATTTTTGTCAAGATACAGAATCTCCAGAAAGTCTTCTCCTTTGGATTTTGGAGCGGTTCTGGCTGAAATTGCCATCAGGTATGCTGCAAATTTTATGGCATCATCCCTAAAATCCACCTCATTCTTAACCATGTTAGAAATTTTTAGAATGCTCCTAATATAAAACCAACTAAGCCAAATAAGAAACCAATTAATGTTAACTTTCTCAGTTTTGAAATTTTTTTGGGAGTTACATCAGGTTTTACAAGCTCGTATGAAGTCTTAATTAGGATTGCATCCGTTATTAACACTGGAATTAAATATTTCAGGTCGTATTTATATTCTTGAATTAGTAAAAAGGGAATAAAGCTTAAAATAACGGCTAAGATATATATAAGGGAGGAAGTTTTTGATGCAAAAGCTATACCTTTCACTCTTGCTAGAGTTCTTATATCTCTAATTGCATCACCCTTTATATCCTCTATACCCTTCATTATTTCCCTAGCAACGCCAGATAAGAATGCTAGTAATGATAGCATAATTATGGCTGGATTTATATTATCTATTGCTATAATTCCACCAAAAATAAAGGGTGCAGCCATGGATAAGGCTATGTATACATTACCTGCTAGACCAAATTTTTTTATTTTTATATCATATAAATAACCGAGCAACGTTATTATAAATGCAAATAAGAACGCCTTTATGCTAATCAGATACGACGCTAGAAATCCTGGTGGAGCTAAAATCAGACATAAAATTAGGGCATGATGTCTAGATAAATCTCCTCTGACTAAAGGTCTATCATACCTTTTATTTTCGAGATCGGTTTCGTAGTCTATGTAATCATTAAGGGAAAAGGCAGAAGCTTGTAGGAATACAGCTGTCAGGAAACCCAATAGGATTTTCAAAAAATTTACATTTTTTGATGCAACTACAGCACCAATTATAACTCCTATTCCATACATTAAGCCATGTTCAAGTCTTAGCAGGTCCCATATAGCCTTTATTTTCATTTTTTAGGAACAGTTTCTAAAAAAACATCAATACCTTTATCATATAATACATTTCCAACTACAATCGCATCAGCATATTTTAGCATAATTTCAGATTTCTCTTTGGAATCTATACCTCCACCGTAGAATAATGTTGCCCTTTTTAATGTATTCTTTACCTCTTTCACGAGATTTGGATCGCCAAAGGTACTACTGTATTCTATGTATATAATAGGCAACTTAAGCATATCCTCTCCAACCACGGCATAACATGCGGCTTGTTTTGAATTTAGGTCTGTTTTCGCTTTAGTTACTTTTGCGACAGCAGATTTTGGATTTAAAACAATGTAACCCTCGAACACAACATCTTTAAGAATTTCTCTAAACTTATCCAAAAGGTTGTAGTTTAGTTCAACCCATTCAGCATGTTTACCAGTAATCCAAGACCCATCCATTGCATTCAAAACAATGGGAACAAACAAAAAATCTGCATCGTAAAAAACACCCTTTGGATCAGATGGTTCAAGTATTATCGGCAAATCATATTCTTTAACTTCATTAAACAATTTTCTTGCTTTCTCGTAGGTTACTTCTTGTGTTCCAGAAATCATTATGGCATCGGTACCACTATCTACAACAGACTCTATCATTTCTTTTGGATTATTTTTATCTGGATCTAATTTAGTTATGTGTCTCCATTTTTTCCACTTCATTGGAAAACACACCTTTTTGTAAATTTTTTAAATTAAGCTTTTTAAATGATAAAAAATAAAAATCGGCGATTTAAAGTTTATTGTTTTTAACTTTATTTAGATTAATGGTGAAGGAAGCTGAATTTTTAATCAAAATTGAAGTTAATACGTTCTTATAATACAATGAAGACACGAGGAGAAAATATCCTAAATTGGTTAAGCTGGACTTTCCAATAGGTTTCTAAGAATTTTTGAAGTTTCAGCAGGATCTACCTTTCCTTTCGTAATTTTCATAACTTGGCCAACTAGGTAATTTAAAGCTTGCTTTTTACCGTTCTTGTAATCCATCACTGCTTTTTTGTTCTCTTCAATAACTCTTTTACAGATCTCTATTATTTTATCTTCCTCTTTAATTGCAAGCAAATCCTTTGATTTAATTATATCGTCTATGGATCCTCCATAGTCCAGTTTGGTTCTTATGACCTCTACTACACCTTTTTCGGTTATTTTCTCTTCCTCAAAGTATTTTAGAAGTTTGGCGAAATCGTTTGGATCAAATTTTTTGAAGCAAACATCAAAATTCCAACCTCTGTAGTTTAATTCTCCTCTTAGTACATCTACTACCCAACTGGCTGCAAGTTTAGGGTTAACTTTTTTTGCAACGATCTCAAAGTAATCAGCCATTTTACTATCTAGAACAAGAACTTTTGCAAAGTCATAACTAATTCCATATTCTTTTATTAGTCTGTCTCTTTTCTCTTCAGGCATCTCTGGAAGTGTTCCTTCAACTTCCTTTACAAGTTCTTCGGTTCTAACGGGAACTAAGTCTGGTTCTGGGAAATATCTGTAATCTTGTTCCTCCTCTTTCGTCCTTAGGGATACTGTTATATTGTTTACCTCATCAAAGTGTCTAGTTTCTCTTTTTATAGCTAACCCTCTTTTAATTAAATTTCTTTGCCTTTGTATCTCGTAGGTTAGAGCTCTTTCTACACCTTTAAATGATGATATGTTTTTTATTTCAACTCTTCCACCACCCTTTATTGAAATATTCGCGTCAACTCTCATAGCCCCCTCTAAAGACCCATCAAAGACATCTAAATATTCAAGTATGATCCTCAACTTGTTTAGAAATGCTCTAGCCTCTTTTGGAGAACTTATAACTGGATCTGTTACAATTTCAACCAAAGGTACGCCCGATCTATTATAATCTATTAAACTGTATTTTGCTGTGGTAATTGAACCTTTATAAACGAGTCTACCAGGATCCTCTTCAATGTGTATTCTTTTTAGTGTTATTTTCTTCTCCCCATTCTCACCCTCAATAATAACGTATCCTCCAGTGGCTAGAGGAAAATCATACTGGCTAATCTGAAAGCCTTTTGGTAGATCGGGATAAAAGTAATTCTTTCTGTAGAATAAAGTGAAAGGTTGTACTTTTGCTTTAAGAGCTAGTGCAATTTTAATTGCAGCTTTTACAGCCTCTTTATTTATAACGGGTAGAGCGCCAGGTAAGCCCAAGCAAACTGGGCAGACATGCGTATTTGGCTCACTATCGTAATAATATAAAGGACATGAGCAGAATAGTTTTGTCCTTAGCTTGTTTAGCTGTACATGTACTTCTAAACCTATTATTACATCGGAAGTTTCCATTAAGACCACATTACTAAAAAATTTTTAAAACCTTTTTGAAGTTTAAACTCTTGACAATCAGAATTTAAACATAAGGTTGTAACTTAAAAATTTCGTATTTTTAAAATAAGCAAACTTATTGCTGGTGCTTAAATATGTTTAAAAAGGTCTTAATAGCCAATAGGGGAGAAATAGCAGTAAGAGTAATGCGAGCCTGCAAAGAACTAGACATAAAAACTGTTGCGGTTTATAGTACAGCTGATGCAAAATCTTTTCATAGAATCTATGCCGACGAAAGCTATTGCATTGGAGGACCAGAGCCAAAGGATAGTTATTTGAATATAGAAAAGATAATTGAGGTTGCAAAAAAATGTAATGCTGAGGCAATTCATCCTGGATATGGCTTTCTTGCAGAAAATCCAGAATTTGCAAAAAGATGCGAGGAGGAAGGAATAAAATTCATAGGACCAAATCATAAGGTCATAAAATTGATGGGATCAAAGTTAAACGGAAGAAAGG
Source organism: uncultured archaeon (assembly GCA_964498465.1). Taxonomy (GTDB): domain Archaea; phylum Halobacteriota; class Archaeoglobi; order Archaeoglobales; family Archaeoglobaceae; genus CAZCHG01. The sequence goes on from CAZCHG010000005.1 coordinate 20,567, forward strand.
CAATGATAGAGGCAGGAGTTCCTGTAGTGCCAGGAAGTCCCGAATTAAAAACCTTAGATGATGCTATAAAGTGGGCTGAAAAACTGGGATATCCAGTGGCAATAAAAGCATCTGGTGGTGGTGGAGGAATAGGCATATCTATAGTTTGGAATGAAGATCAACTGGAATCGGGATTTATTAGATCGAAAAAACTAGGAGAAAAATATTTCGGAGATTCCGCAGTTTACATGGAGAAATACTTACCTAAACCTAGGCACATTGAATTTCAAATACTAGCTGATGAGCATGGACATGTTATACATCTTGGCGAGAGGGAATGTAGCATTCAAAGGAGACATCAGAAATTAATTGAAGAAACTCCATCTCCAGTGATGACTGAGGAATTAAGAGAAGAAATGGGGGAAAAAGCTGTAAAAGGTGCAAAGCACATAAAATACACAAACGCAGGAACAATGGAGTTTTTGTATCATAATGGCAATTACTACTTCCTAGAGATGAATACAAGACTGCAAGTTGAACATCCAATAACCGAAATGGTTACAGGAATAGATATAGTAAAATACCAAATTAAAATAGCTGCTGGAGAAGAATTAGATATAGATCAGGAGGACGTAAGGTTCTTTGGGCATGCTATAGAGTGTAGAATTTATGCTGAAGATCCAATAACTTTTCTACCAAAGACAGGAAAAATCGTGCATTACAGAAGCCCTGGTGGAGTTGGTATAAGAGTGGACAGCGGAATTCACATGGGTTGTGAAATAACATCCTATTATGATCCGATGATATCCAAACTTAGTGCTTGGGGTAGAGATAGAAAGGAAGCAATAATGAGAATGAGAAGAGCACTCTACGATTATATAATTGAGGGAGTTGAAACTAACATACCTTTACACATTGCTATTTTACACAATGAGGCATTTGAAAGGGGAGACATCCATACTGAGTTTATTAAAGAACAAAAAATAGTTGAAAAAGTAAAAGAAATAATAAATCACGTTTACGAGACAAAAAGGAGACTAGCAGAAATATTTTGGGAAGCGAGAGAGACTTTAACACAGGAAGAACTGGCTGCAGCAGCGATAGCAATTCTTTGCTATATGCAAAGATATAGTTAATTTTATGATTTTAATATAATAATTTTAATAATATTTTTTTACACTAAAAAGAAAAAAAGTATTATTAAGCGAGGTTGGACATTTCTTTAATGGGCACAGTTAAAGATCTAGTAGTTATAAAGGATCCAGAGGAAAAGAAACCTGGAGAGGGAATTTTTGTTTTTACAGACAACTTCTCGGTTTTCGATTATGGTAGAATGCCAGATTTAATACAAGGCAAAGGTCAAGCCTTGTGTTTAATTTCCGCTTATTTTTTTGAAAAACTTGCCGAAAAGGATATCAGAAATCATTACATTGGTCTTTTGGACAATGGTAAAACTAAATATATCGATGAACTGGAAAGCCCAACAAATAAAATGAAAATAGTACTTTTTAGAGTAATTAGACCCAAAAGAATTGGCAACAGGTATGATTATTCAGTTTTTAAAGAGATTAAAGGAAACTATTTGATACCTCTCGAGATTATATATAGAAATTACCTGCCAAAAGGATCTAGCGTTTTTAAAAGATTAAAAGAAGGAAAATTGACTTTAGAGGAGTTGGGCTTAAAAGAACATCCAAAACCTGGGCAAAAGTTAGAAAAACCCATCATTGATGTTAGTACAAAACTGGAAAATGTGGATAGATACATATCCTGGGAAGAAGCTATGGAAATCTCTGGTTTAAGTACGGATGAAATAGAGTACATTAAGAAAGTATCCATGAAAATAAACGAGTTAATAAGCTCTGAAATCGAAAAGGTAGGCTTAATTAACGAAGATGGAAAGTTCGAGTTTGCTATTGATTACGATAGAAGAATATTTCTAGTTGATGCAGTAGGAACTCCAGATGAATGTAGATTTAGCTTTGAAGGAACTCCAATTAGCAAGGAAGTTATAAGAATGTATTATAGAAAAACTAGCTGGTTTAAAGAAATTGAAAAAGCAAAAGAATCTGGAACATTTACGAATTTACCTAAACCACCTTTGCTTCCGCCAAGTTTCAAGAATTTAGTTTCGGAAATGTATAAGTCTGTATGTAATATGATTACTGGTATTAAATTCTTTGAAGCAAGACCTATTAAAGAAATAATAGGCGAGTTAAGGGAATTCATAGGTGATCAGATATGAAAGCGGCACTAGCGCTAGAAGATGGAACATTTGTCGTAGGAAAAGGCTTTGGAGCAGAAAAAACAGCGGAAGGAGAGCTAGTCTTTAATACAAGTATGACTGGTTACGTGGAAGCTTTAACTGATCCAAGTTATGCGGGTCAAATACTGATGATGACTTACCCTCTGATTGGTAACTATGGTGTATGTAGACAGGATTTTGAAAGTGATGGGGTTAAAGTTGAAGGATTTGTAGTTAGGGAACTTTGTAAAACTCCAAGTAATTGGAGAAGTGAAATGACAGTTGATGAATTACTTAAGGAATACAATGTACCTGGAATAGAAGGTGTAGACACCCGTGCATTAACCAGAAAAATAAGAATATATGGTACAATGAAAGCTGTACTTGCCGTAGGTGATGATTTTGATAAAGAAAAATTAATTAAAAGAGCTAAGGAGCAACCATCCATAACTGAACTAGATTTGGTGGATAAAGTTTGTGTAAGGGAGCCAAAGGTAATTGATGTGAGAGGAAAGTATGATGTAGTTCTTATTGATTGTGGAATAAAATTTAGTATAATTAGGCAGCTTTTAAAGAGAGAAATAAATGTAATTTTAGTACCTTTTAATTATCCTGCTGAAAAAATAAAGGAAATTGATCCAGATGGAATATTTCTATCAAATGGTCCAGGAGATCCAGCAAGGGTTAAACCCACTATAAATACTATAAAGAAACTGGTTGGAAAGTATCCAATGGCTGGAATTTGCTTAGGACACCAATTAGCAGCTTTAGCCTTAGGAGCAAAGACATTTAAATTAAAATTTGGACATAGAGGTTCAAATCAGCCGGTGAAGGATTTTGAAACGGGTAGAGTGTTTATATCAAGTCAAAATCATGGTTTCGCAGTTGATGAGAAAAGTTTAGAAGGTACAGGATTGGAAGTTACACAAATAAATTTAAACGATATGACTGTTGAAGGTTTAAGACATAAGGAATTACCGCTAATTACAGTGCAATATCATCCTGAGGCATCTCCAGGTCCACATGATACGTATTTCTTTTTTGATAGATTTTTAGAGATGTTAAGAGAATATTAAGGTTTGTATTTTGGAAAATATGCCAAAGAGGGAAGATATTAAAAAAATAATGGTAATAGGATCTGGTCCTATAGTAATAGGTCAGGCTGCAGAATTTGATTACTCGGGTAGTCAAGCATGTAAGGCTTTGAAGGAAGAGGGCTACGAAGTTGTATTAGTGAACTCAAATCCTGCTACTATAATGACCGATCCAGAAATGGCTGATAGAATTTACATAGAACCATTAGTGCCAGAAGTTGTGGCTAAGATTATAGAAGAGGAAAGACCTGATGCGTTATTACCTACGCTTGGCGGGCAAACCGCATTAAATCTTGCAGTACAGCTTGCGGAAATGGGTGTACTGGATAAGTATGGAGTAGAATTGATTGGAGCAAAATTAGAGGCTATAAAAAAAGGGGAAGACAGAGAACTATTCAAGAGATCGATGCAAAAAATAGGATTGGAAGTTCCTAGAAGTGAAGTTGCTACAAATGTTGATGAGGCTTTGGAAATTGCAGAAGAAATAGGATATCCAGTAATAGTTAGACCTGCATACGTCCTTGGAGGAACTGGGGGAGGAGTAGCATACAATAAGGAAGAACTTAAAGTTATAGCTGAAAGAGGACTAAAAGCATCAATGATTGGACAAATATTGGTTGAAGAGGGGGTTATAGGATGGAAAGAATACGAATTAGAAGTAATGAGAGATTTGGCTGATAATGTAGTGATAATTTGCTCCATAGAAAATTTTGATCCAATGGGAGTGCATACTGGAGACAGTATAACTGTTGCTCCAGCACAAACGTTGAGTGATGAGGAATATCAGAAATTAAGAGATGCAGCTATTGCAATTATCAGAGAAATAGGGGTTGAAACTGGGGGAAGTAACATACAGTTTGCAGTACATCCTACAACTGGAAGATTTGTTGCAATTGAGATGAATCCAAGAGTTAGTAGATCCTCAGCTTTAGCATCAAAAGCTACTGGTTTTCCAATAGCAAAAATTGCAGCAAAACTTGCTGTCGGTTATACATTAGATGAAATACCAAATGATATAACTAAAGAAACACCAGCTAGCTTTGAACCTACAATAGATTATGTAGTAGTGAAGATACCAAGATTCGCATTTGATAAATTTCCGACTGCGGATCCAATTCTTGGCAGTCAAATGAAAAGCGTTGGAGAAGTGATGGCTATTGGTAGAACATTTGAAGAAGCACTACAAAAAGCGATAAGATCTCTTGAAATTGGAAGATATGGACTGGGTTGTGATGGCAAAGATAAAAACCCATCAAGAGAAGAAATTTACCAAAAATTGAGATATCCCAATGCAGAGAGAGTTTTTTACATAAAGTATGCGTTAGAAAAAGGACTCAGTGTTGATGAAATTTATGAGCTCACTAAAATAGATAGATGGTTTATACAGAAAATTAAGAACATAGTGGAAATGGAAAAAGAACTTAAGGCTTGGGCAAAGAAGTGTACGATTGATGAAGTTCCAGATGAAGTCATAAGGAAAGCTAAAAAGCTAGGTTTCTCTGATGTTCAGTTAGCTCACATATTTAAGACCACAGAAAGAGAAGTAAGAAAAAGAAGGAAAAAAGCTGGTATTAACGCAGTATTTAAGATGGTAGATACTTGCGCAGCAGAGTTTGAGGCAAAAACTCCTTATTACTACTCTACTTATGAGGATGAGAATGAAGCTATAAGAACAAATAGAAAAAAGATAATCATAATAGGTTCTGGGCCAAACAGAATTGGACAGGGAATTGAATTTGATTATTGTTGTGTGCATGCAGTAAAAAGTCTTAAAGAAGAGGGATATGAAACTATAATGGTTAATAACAATCCAGAAACAGTCTCCACTGATTATGACACGTCGGATAGACTCTACTTTGAACCGATAACGCATGAAGATGTCATGAATATATATGAAAATGAAAAACCAGAAGGGATTCTTGTTCAATTTGGGGGGCAAACTCCTCTTAACATTTCAAAAGAATTAGAAAAATCCAACGCAAAGATACTTGGTACATCGGCGGAATCCATAGATATTGCTGAAGACAGAGATAGATTTTCAAAGCTTGTAAAAGAATTAGGCATACCACAGCCGGAACATGGAATTGCCTATAATATAGAGGAAGCAAAAGAAATTGCCAGAAAAATAGGATACCCAGTTTTAGTTAGACCATCGTATGTTCTTGGCGGCAGAGCTATGGAAATTGTTTACGATGAGGAAACTTTAGAACGCTACGTCACTGAGGCTGTGGAAGTATCGCCAGAAAAGCCAATACTGATTGATAAATTTTTGGAAGATGCAATAGAAGTGGAAGTCGATGCTCTCTGTGATGGAGAAGAAGTTGTTATAGGAGGAATAATGGAACACGTAGAAGAAGCCGGAGTGCACAGTGGAGATTCAGCGTGCATACTACCCCCAATTTCATTGTCAAAAGAGATTATCGAGAAAATTAAAGAATATACAAGAAAAATAGCCTTAGCACTAAAAGTGGTAGGTCTAATCAATATACAGTTTGCAGTTAAGGATGGAACTGTTTATGTGCTAGAAGCAAATCCAAGAGCTAGTAGAACTGTGCCATTTGTTAGCAAAGCTACAGGATTACCTCTTGCAAAGATTGCTGCAAAATTAATGGTGGGTAAAAAACTCAGAGAATTAGGAATAAAAGAAAGATTAGAGCATATTAAACATGTTGCGGTTAAGGAAGCAGTATTTCCTTTTGTTAAATTACCTGGAGTTGATCCTGTACTAGGACCAGAAATGAAATCAACTGGAGAAGTTATGGGCATAGACTATGACTTTGGATTAGCTTACTACAAGGCAGAACTGGCTGCAGGGATGAAGTTACCTACTGAGGGAACAGTTTTCATTAGTGTTAGAAAAAAAGATCAAGAAAAGATATTGCCTATTGCTAAAAAATTGCAGGAATTAGGATTCAAAATTTTAGCTACAGATGGAACTGCAGAATTTCTAAGGAAACATGGTATTGATGCGGAAGTGGTTCTGAAAATAAGTCAAGGTAGACCGAATATATTGGATGCAATAATAAATGGACAAGTTAATCTAATAATAAACATACCTAGTGGAAAAAGAGGTAAAACAGAGGGTTATATGATTAGAAGAGCGGCAGTGGATTATTCTATACCTTACATAACGACTATACCTGGTGCTATGGCGGCTGTGAAGGGTATAGAGGCTATTAAAAAGAATAAAATGACAATAAAGCCAATACAGGAATACCATAAGGAAATAGAAATGAACATGGCATCAAAATAGAAAGTCATCTTTAACTTTCTTGCATACTGTATTAGTGTGGTGTTTTGGTCATGGATAGCGATGTTGTGAAAAATTACGATTTAGATAAGATTGCCATAGCTACACTGGGAAGCCATTCAGCACTTAATATTTTAAGAGGTGCAAAAGATGAAGGTTTTAAAACAGTATGTATTTGTAGAAAAAGAGAAAGGATAATATACGAAGCTTTTAATGTTGCGGACGAAATAATTGAGATTGAAGATTTTCCAGATTTACTTAAAGATAAAATTCAGGATAAATTGATTAAGCTGAATTCTATTTTAATCCCACACGGGAGTTTTAATGCTTATCTGAACAATTTGGATGTGATCAAGGTACCCGTTTTTGGTAATAAGACTTTAATGCTTTGGGAGGTTGACAGGAACAAGCAGGATTTATGGCTAAAAAAAGCTGGTTTAAAAACACCAAAAGTTTACAGGAGTCCAGAGGAAATTGAAAAAATTGCAATAATTAAGCTCCACGGAGCTAAAGGCGGAAGAGGTTATTTTTTAGCCATAGGATTTGATGATTTTAAAAAGAAACTTGACGAAATGAAAAAACTTGGGTTAATACAAAATGATGTAAAAGATTACCAAATTCAGGAGTATATAATAGGTACAAATGTTTATTTTTCATTTTTTAGATCTTTAATTTTAAAAAGAATAGAGTTAATTGCAGTAGATAGAAGATATGAATCCAATGTGGATGGAATAGGTAGAATTCCTGCCGATTTGCAGTTAAAATTAAAAATAACTCCAACTTATACTGTTACTGGTAATATACCAGTAGTCCTGAGAGAAAAATTTTTAGAAAAAGCCTTTAGAGCAGCCGAGAGGGTGGTAAAGGTATCAGAAGAAATAGCAAAACCTGGCCTGGTTGGACCTTTTTGTCTGGAGTGCGCATTTGATGAAAATGAAGAAATGTATGTTTTTGAAATATCAACTAGAATTGTAGCGGGAACAAATGTTGGTATTCCGTCTTCACCATACTCTTACATCCTGTTTGGGGAAAACATGTATATGGGTAGAAGAATAGCTAGGGAAATAAAAATGGGAATAGAAAAAGGAGAACTGGAGAAACTCATATGTTAAAGCGAAAAATACTGCTTACAAACGATGATGGAGTTTATTCGGCAGGTTTAAGAGCTAGTTATGAGGTTTTAAAGGATCTAGGGGAAGTTTATGTAGTTACTCCAGTTCTGCAAAAAAGCGGGGTAGGTAGAAGCATATCAATAATGGAGCCAATAAGGATTTCTGTTTTAAATGTTGACAATATGAAGATATATGCTATAAATGGAACTCCTACTGATGCTGTGATAATAGGAATTCACGTTATTATAAAGGGAATACCAGATCTGGTAGTATCTGGTATCAACCTTGGAGAAAATATATCAACTGAGGCTGTGACAACTTCTGGTACCATTGGAGCTGCGCTGGAGGCGGCCACTCAAGGTAGTCCAGCAATAGCGATATCGGTGGAATTACCAGACTACGAAAAATTCGAGTACAGTTATAAGCCTATAGATTTTTCACTAGCAAAAAAAGTTCTAAGGCTGTTCTCAGAAAAAGTATTAGAAAAAGGTATGCCAGAGGGAGTGGATGTTCTTAACATAAATGTACCATTGAATTCCGATGGCGGAATAGAAATAACAAGATTGGCTAGGAGATTATACAGAACGAGAGTTGAGGAAAGAATAGACCCAAGAATGAGAAAATATTACTGGATTGATGGCATTGAAATTGAAGATGCAGAAGAGGGCACAGATTTACATGCTTTAAGAAGAGGAAAAATATCTGTGACTCCAATAACTTTAGATTCCACTGCAAGGATAGATTTTTCGGAACTAAAAAAATGGTTAAATGGTTTAGAGGTGAAATAGTGATGAACAACTACAATTTACAAAAGTTTAACGCCGCCAGGAAGGCTTTGGAGTATGTTAAGGACGGAATGATTATAGGTTTAGGAAGCGGTAGTACAGTTGAAATCTTCATAAAAGAGCTAGGCAAGAAAATAAGAGAAGAGGGAATGAAAATCTTTGGAGTACCATCATCCTATCAGTCTTACATTTTAGCACTGGAGAATGGTATAAACGTTGTTGACTTTTTGCAGTATTCTGAGCTCGAATTGTGTGTTGATGGTGCAGATCAAGTAGATAAAAACTTGAATTGCATTAAAGGTAGGGGCGCAGCTTTATTAAGAGAGAAAATAATTGCATCAGCATCAAAGAAAGTTGTAATTATTGTAGATTCAACTAAATATTCGGAAAGCTTGAATATAGATGTGCCAGTTGAAATTTTACCCTTTAGCTGGGGCTTTGTAAAGAGAGAAATAGAAAAAATTGGAGGAATTGCAAAGTTGAGGCAAGGTACTGGAAAAGTTGGACCTGTAATAACTGACAATGGAAATTTTATAGCGGATTGCTATTTTGGTAAAATAGAAGATGCAGAGGATTTAGAAGTAAAGTTAAATAGGATTCCAGGGGTAGTAGAAAATGGGATCTTTCCGAGAAGAATTATAGATGTTGTTATAGTTGGGGAAGAAAAAGAAGCTCAAGAAATCACTAAATGAAAGTCCCTTGGAGAAAAATAAAATATTGGAAATGTGAAGCTTGTGGAAAATGCTGCAGTGAGTATAGAGTACCTTTGACGTTCTATGAATACTTAAAGCTAAAAGATTCTGGATTTGTCGAGGAAAAAGGAGGCAGATACTTTATTAAAAAAATTGGCGGGAAATGCCCGTTTCAAGTTGGAAATATCTGTTTGTTGCAAGGAGAATTAAAGCCATTAGCCTGTAAGTTGTTCCCATTTTCTATTAGGAAAAAAGGAAAAGAGGAAGCTTTATTTGAATATGAAGGTGAGGAGTATTACGTTTATGTAGACATAGGTTGTGATAATGTTATATTTGGCAAGCCTATGCCTATTATGTATAAGCTTATAAGGGAGGCAATAGAAATATATCTAGGGAAAAAAAGAGAGCCAGAATTAATTACAGCAGATTTATCAATTAAATTTACAGGGCGAGAAAAAGCCAGAATGATTTCGTAATTTGCGAAAAACTAAATATTTCTTTAGTTTATGCTCCACTTTCTTTTAACTTTTATTGCAAATCCATCAACTTTCTTGTTCATTTCATTACCGCTTATTAGCGCCCTTCCAACGCCAATTAAAAATGAGTTAAAGAAAACAACTAAATCATTTTGTTTAATATTTTCGTTAGCTTTAATCACACCCTTCGAAAATATTGTGCCTTTAGGATCAAATTCATCTATTAGCACTGTGAACTTTTTCTTGTTGTAAAGAATTTTTGCAAACTCTTTGTAGATATCTAACATGCCATAATTCGTATCAATTCTTAAAAACATTTCCTTTTTTCCATTTTTCTCTACGAACACTTTTAGCTCTGGGTATTTTCCAGAAATTTCATGATAATTATCGTTTAAATCAATTTTAATATAAAATTGGTATTCAATCATATGCTCGATTAAATTTCTTCTTAAGTCAAAGTTAGGATCATTATATTTTTCAATTTCCCTCTTTAACCTTTCTAAAGATTGCTTTGATAAAATACCGCCCTCTGCTGTGTAAATTACATCAAATCCACCAATCTTTGATGCGTACTCTACAACCTTTTTGTAGCCACTCTCTACATGAGCTATTATTTTTTCAAAATTGCCCTTTCTGATGAATTGCCACAGTTTTGTGCCAACGAACCTAATTTCATCCTCATCCCAAATGCCAGTAACTGGAACATCATAATTTATAGATGGATAAATTAGTTCTAATTCTCTTGGCACAACGAGTGGTGATGAAATTATTATCTCATTTATTGAAATTTTAACAAATTCTCTTATCTTTCTATGCGTTTTTGAGATTAAATACGGTTTAGTTGCTGTGCATGGTAAAATTAGTAAAGCTTTAGTTTTAGGAGAGTAAACTTCCAGCGCCCTTTCAAAGAAAACTTTGACTTCAGGTCTTGAGTATGAATCCTTGAACAGAATTACTTTGCTTTTTTTAAATCTTGGATAATACTTTTTTGTTGCATCACTTTCATCATAAATTCTCAGTATAACAGAATTAAATGGATCTAATCTCGACAAACCATCTAATGAATTTCTGAGATTCTCTTCCTTTATCAGCTCCTTTGCTAATTTAATTTGACTTTCAAGCATAATTGTGTTATGTCTTGCGAGAGCTAAACTTCTTTCAGCGTAATCAAGATTTATTAAATCCTTTACTGAATATGAACTACAAACTTCACAGCAGCATGGCAACTCTTTCATAGAATCTAGTTTAAATTCACAAGTAGGAAGCATGTAAAATCCAGAATATCCCTTTATTATCGGTATTATATTATCCAGTATATCTACACCAAGATTAATCAAAAATAAGGCATTTTTTGGCGTAGCAATTGCTGGGATATAGATTAGTTTATTTATGTTGTTAACTCTGATGTTTATTAAAATTTCAGCCAAGTCTTTCGGATCTAATGCACTAAAACCTGTTAAAACTTCAATATTATCGTTAACTGGCTTTAAAACGCTAAACTTGGAATTATACAGCGCTGGAAATCTCTCTATAACACTAGGAATTTTTCCAAAATCTATATTTTTAATAAAACGCTTTAGGCTATCCTTTCCATCCAGAAAGTCCAGTAACAAAGGAGTCTCATAGGTTATATTGTCTACTTCAATTTTACAAATTCTAGCTAACCCCTCTTTTCTTTCTATGTTAACCACTCTATTTTGGTATTTTCAGGTAAATTTTTAAGATATCGCTTCCAAATCTTATTAGCTTTTATAATAAACTTTTTATTGCTATGCTTTTTTAAAAATTCAATCAAGGTGTTTACGGCTTTAACCATAGCTTCATGTTCAATCCAATCTGCTGGGGGCATTTCTGCATGACCTGCTGGATAACTTTCAATCATCTCCTTTGGAACTAAACCAAATACGGGTTTTAGATAAAAATCGGCAGAAATCAATTCACTTGTGGATATTACATATGAATCCTTCTCTAACTCAATGTTTAGAATTTTTTCACAATGTCTTTTAACTGCTGGTCTGTAAATGCTTTCAATACCTAAATAAAAGAAAACTTGCTTCATGGAAGGATCAAATTTGTCAATAAGGTTTGTATAATCCCTTATCTGCCTCCACGCGTAGAGAAGATTTGGATGCGATCTAATTCTTCTTTCAACGAGTTCAAAAAGAGTACCCTCTTTTATAGCTTGCTTGACCAGTTTTATTTCTTGAAAACTTACCCATAAATTGTGCTTAGCTAGCAATTCGCTTCTAGCATCTTTATCCATTCTTTTCAATTCCTCAGGTGTGTGATTTAAACATATAGGGCAACTACATGGAAAATATCTAAGATCTTCTAATTTCTTTGTTCCATGAGATGTGATATATCTGTCATCTTTTGCATAAAGAGCGTAAGCTGCTGAATCAAATAAATCGCAACCCAATGCAACAGCTATACTGAAGAACATTGGATGACCAACGCCAAATAGGTGAACTGGTCGCGATGAAGGTAATATAGATTTTACTTCCAGAATTATCTTTACAACTTCAAAAAACCTGTAAGAATCGAGAAGTGGTACCAAGGCACCAATTGCAAAAACATCTGGATTTAGACTTTTCAGCATCTCAGCACATTTTTTTCTTAAATCCAAATATGTTGAACCTTGTACTGGGGCAACTAGCAAGGATTCACTCTCTAATTTATTTAAAATTTCCTTAGCTTCTTTAACTCTACTTATAGTAATCTCTAAATCCTTAAGTGCAGAATCTCTTGAAGCATCAGGTGGAGTGGGAATGTCAAGTGGCACAATTATATCTGATCCAATTTTGTGCTGGAATTCGATTATCTCCTTGTTTGTAACTTCTACATCTCCATAAACAAATAACTGGTAACTCCCACTATCTGTCATAACGGGAACAGAAACATCCAAAATTTTTTGCACACCAGATCTAAGGGCCTTCTCTCTTAAATCATCAGTTCTTAGTATTATGTAAGCGTTGGTAATTATTGCTTGAGCACCCATTTTCTGAATTTCTTTTGGAGGAATTAACTCAATATTTGGATTAACAACTGGCATTAATGCTGGAGTCTCTATAAATCCGTGAGGTGTTTTTAATTTACCTATTCTACCCATTATATCCTTGTGTATAATTTCAAACATGATTTTCAACCCGTAATTTCTTTTAGAGATTAAACTCTTACCACTATTTTAGTTACTACTAGACTAATTTCGTAAAATAGAAGCATTGGTATTGCTACCATTAGCTGTGTGAACACATCAGGAGGAGTTATAGCTGCACCGATTATAAAAAAGAGCACATAAAAGTGCCTTCTGTAATACTTAAGCGTATCGAATTTTACAATGCCATATCTTACTAAAAGGATCATAATTAAAGGCATTTGAAATATTAATCCGAATATAATTAGCATTAATACAACGAATCCTATGAAATCTGAAATCGAGTATAAGGGTGTAGCTCCTTGGGTTACAGCAATTTGATAAAGAAACCTCATGAAAAGTGGTAGCATTAAACAATAACCGTAAGTTAAACCTAATATGAATAAAATAACTGCAGAAATGCCGTACTTAAATGCTACACTTTTGGATATATTTACGTTTTTTAAAAGCTCAGTTCTATTTTTTAACGCTTTGTATACAAGATAGGAAACATAGGGTAAGACTGATAAAAAACCAAAATCAAGGGAGATTTTTAATTTCAAAATTAATCCCTCTAGTGGAGAAGTGTAAACGACTTTAGCCCCCTCTGGCAACAGATCTTTTATAATTTTCGTTATGACAAAATCCGAAAGGAAAACGAAAGATATTGCCCAAACCGCGACTAAAATAAGCACTATTTTAACCAATTTTATTCTGAGAGCTACAAGTACTTCTGCAACATCTGATGTGGATATCTCTGCCATTTACTACTAAGAAAGTTCAAGGATGTTTTTAACTTTTGGTAATTTTTAAAGAGTTCTAGAAATACTCAAAATAATAGAAAGAAAATTTTCGCAGGGATTGACCAACTGTAAATATCCTTTATTTGCAATTATTATGAAAATTAAAAAAAGCAGGTTAAAGAAGGATTTTAACACATTAAATACTTGAATTTTGCAATTTCTATTTATTTTATAAAAAATAAACAATTGATTTAAAAATTAAAAATCGTTATAATGTTTTTGAGGTTTCTATTAGTTATTCCAAGTGAATTTATTCTATAGTCCTCTAATAAAGTCCTTTTTATTGGCTCTATTGGTGTTTCTAGTTTGATTTCTCTAGTTCTGCCGTATCTACCCTTTGATATCACTACTGAGTTTATTATACCAAGAGTATCCAATTCCGATATCAAATCACTGATTCTTCTTTGTGTAAGCACATCAACTCCTATTTTCTTGCATAGCGACTTATAGACAGTGTAAATTTCGCCTGTTGTGAATTTATCTTTGCCACTTTCTTTTAACATGATCATACCAAGAAGTAAGACTTTACTTTGGGTAGGTAGGGTTCTAACTGCTTCAACTATGTGATCAGTTTCAATTTTCCGTATAGCTTTTTTCACGTGTTCTTTAGTTACTTTTGAACTTCCCTCTTTTTCAGCAATTTCAGCACTAACTCTTAGTAAATCTAAAGCTTTTCTAGCATCTCCATGCTCTTGTGCAGCTAAAGCTGCGCAATATGGAATTACTTCTTCGTCAAGAACACCATCGTAGAAAGCAAGTTCAGCTCTTTGAGCAAGTATATCCTTTAATTGGTCAGCATTGTAAGGAGGAAACACTATTTCCTCTTCTCCAAGCGAACTTAGAACTCTAGGGTCTAGAAAACTCTTAACTTTTAAATCGTTAGTGATACCTATTAAACTAACCTTTGATTTTTCCAATTCGGAGTTAATTCTAGTGAGAGTGTATAAAACCTCATCACCCTTCTTTACAAGCTTATCAATTTCATCTAGGATTATGATCACTGTTCTGGAAATTTTATCTATTGCAGTTTTTACAACCTCGTAAACTTGATCAGTTGGCCAACCGGTCATTGGAACATTTTTTCCTAAGGCTCTAGCAATGCTTGCTAAAACTCTATAGTGTGTGTCAATTAGCTTGCAATTTATGTAATGTATCAGACAATTTACACCCTTCTTTTTGCAAGCCTCTTCGAGCATGCTAGTAACGTATTTTACCGTAGCAGTCTTACCAGTACCTGTTTTACCGTATATAAAAACGTTAGACGGTATCTCACCAGACAGCACTGGAGCTAGAATAGATGCTAGTGTTTTTATTTGTTCATCTCTATGAGGTAGATATTTTGGAGTATAAGAGTGCCTTAAAACATCCCTGTTTTTAAATATTTTTGGTGAAGTTAAAACTGATTCAAATATATTAATCCCATGCATAATTGGACCCACCAGATATGAAATCTTGGTAAGATTTGCTTTAAGAACTTTACCATTTGTTAAATTTTTCAAAAATACTAAAATATATCCTTTGTAAGCAATTTTATCGATATGTTTAATCTTTAAAAATATAAGAGACCTTTATTTCCATTGGAAAATCTTTATATTTTATGTTCAAACATAAAAAATGTTAATTAGGTCTTGTTGATCTCCAGAATTTTAAGCTTGTGGAGAAAACGCAAAAAAACTTTGGTTTAACTTGTTAAGATCATCTTATTGGAAAAAATTTTAACAAATGTATTTAATTTGCAACGTATTGATCCAAAAATATGAATAAATGGTGTGAATAATTAAAACTGGAAAAGTGTGATCGAATTTGAAAATATATGTTGTGTATAATTATGGCCAATACAATCATTTGATTTACAGAACACTTAGGGATTTAGGTGTGGAAACAAAGTTAATTAATAACACAACTCCACTAGACCAATTAACTGACCTCGATGGGTTAGTAATTGGAGGAGGGCCATCTTTAGAAAGAACTGGGAATTGCAAGAATTATATAAAAGAACTGGACATACCTATTCTTGGTATTTGCTTGGGACATCAGTTAATTGCTAAAGTTTTTGGAGGAGAAGTTGGAAAAGGGAAGATGGGTGGTTTTGCTGAGGTTTTTGTGAGAATAGTGAAACAAGACCCACTCTTTGAAGACCTTCCAGAAAAGTTGAAGGTATGGGCAAGCCACAACGATGAAGTAAAAAGAATACCAGAGGATCTAGAAATTCTGGCCAAGTCAGATATATGTGAAATTGAGGCTTTGAGACACAAAAAGAAGCCAATTTACGGTCTGCAGTGGCATCCAGAAGTATATCATACAGAAAGAGGCGAAGACATTTATAGAAATTTCATAAAAATATGCAAGAAATGACAGCTATTTCTATATTTAATATCGTACTACTATAATCCATTCTAATTTAGTTGAATTTCAAAGTTTTTAAGTAAGAAACAAATTTTGGACTTTTAATTTCACAAAAACTTTAATCATACTCTCTCCAAACTTTACCGCATTTTGTGCACTTGTAAAATCTGACTTCACTCTCATCTGCTGCTCTCAATTGCCTCATCCACCAATATGCTTTTGTATTTCCGCAATTTGGACAAATAGCATCGGTTGTTGGTAAGACACACACGTCCTTCTCGATTACTGGTATCTCATTTTTATTTGCCTCACATTTTGAAATCATAGTAATTGCGCTAGAATTTTTTTCATCTATAGTAGTTTCATACCCGCATCTTTTACAAACAGCTTTATCTCCTTTATAGATCATTATACCTTTACATTTTGGACAGAAAATCATGCAAATCAGCCTTAGCATCCTTAATCATTTTTTCATGATCGAAGGCAAGCTTAGGTAGAGAGTTTAGATGGAAAATTTTTATATCTTTTGCATCACTTCCTGCTTTCAATTTACCTCCAGTAGGTATTGCCAAAAAGCAAATTGAAACAAAATGACCTCTGGGATCTCTATTAGGGTCGGAATAAACCCCTATAATTTTCTTTATCTCTACATCCAGTCCAGTCTCTTCTTTAACCTCCCTAATCAGTGCATCCTCCACTTTTTCACCATACTCTACTATTCCTCCAGGCAAGGCATAGTAATCTTTGTAAGGATCGTTTCTTCTTCTTATTAGGACAATTCCATCTTTATAGGGAATAATAGCATCAACTGTTAATGTTATGCATTTTTCTTTT
>CAZCHG010000006.1:0-31278 GCA_964498465.1 uncultured archaeon
ACTTCCTCTTATGCCAGATTTCATCCACCTCTACGTGAGTTTCATCTCTCAGCACCTTCTCCTTAACGGTGGTTTTACGACACAATACCTACCATTGGGTATTACATCATACAACTACCACGTTCTTTCTTGCAAAAATTTTAGAAAAATTAGAAAATTTTTAAAATTCTATATCAGATTTTAAATAATATATTTAATTAAAAATATTCTAAGGAAAGAGTTCTACTCCTCAACTTTAGTTTATTAGAAAAATCTTTAAAAACATAATTACAAAATGGTTCAAAAATGAAAGATACTAAGTTAAACAATTCAGCAAAGGTTGGATTTCACCAAATTGGTAGCATGAGTATTTTAAACCAGCTTCTGCCAAGAAAAGTTTTCTTTACAACAGGAAAAGCCTCACATGAAGATCCACTCATGAGTTTTGAGTTAGCATTGAGGGATGCTGGCATAGAAAAGTTTAACATAGTCCAAGTCTCCAGCATACTACCACCAAGCTGTGAAATAATAGAGAGAGATGAAGGAATTAAGAATTTAATTCCAGGACAAATCATTTTTTGCGTTATGGCAAGAAAGACTAGCAACGAGTATGGAAAAACTATATATGCAAGTATAGGCGTAGCAGTTCCAAATGATCCTACAAAGAACGGATATCTCACTGAATACTACGGCTACTGCAATGAGGATGATGATGTAGGTAAACTTGCAGAGGACTCTGCTATATACATGTTTAAAAGTGCATTCAATGAAGATCCCGCAAAGTCCTTTTCTGTCACAGTTAAAACTAAAGTAGAAAAGGATAAATACACTACAGCTCTTGCTGCAGCTGTGTTAATACTTTAAATTTTATACTACATTCTTCAACTCGTCCAGCTGAGAGTAAACTTCTTCTAGAGTTTCTTTTTCAATTGTCTTTATCAGTTCCTCTTTACCTTTGGTTTTGTAGATATTTACTAGTCTAGCGAAGTCAGAAATTATGGCTTTAGCTTTCTCTTGATTAGATAAAGCAAAACTCATACCAGCTATTCTTCCAAGCAATAATAGACCAAAACATAACTTGTTATCTTTATAATTTTTCTTTAGAAAATTTATCACATCAACATCGTTCATTCTTTTTACAATAGCCTCTATAACGCTAGCAGTAACTTCAGCAACATCTTTGGCATCCAAATTCAATTCTCTGTACAAAATTCTCATTAAGAATTAGTTCTTACAGCCCTTTGTTTAAAAACCTTAAACCTACACGTTAAAGTCTCAAATTTTTAACGATAAATTTTTAAACACTTTAATAATATATAAAAATTAAAATTTAATTATACACATGTCTTTTTAAATTCTATTAGATTGTCTGCAATTTTATTAATCTCTGGAACATCTAAGCTTAATTCTTCTCCCATTAAAGTAGCCTTAAATATTGAATCCATAAACGGTATAATAGCCAAAACTTTCTCCTTGCTTACTTTTGATAATACAATGCTTTTGCTTTCCTCATCAAGAACCTTATTAATTATAAAGTACACTGGCCTGTTTATTTTCATTTTTTCAACTCTTTTTGACAATAACACTGAATCCATTGTTGGATCAAGTATAAATAAAATTAAATCGCATCCATTTTCTACTCCTCTGCCAAAATGTTCAATTCCTGCCTCAGTGTCAATTATAACAAATTCATTATCATTTAGATTTAAATTTATTAGAAATTCTCTAAGTAATGCTCCCATTGGGCAAGCACAACCTTCTTCAAACTCGTGAATCTTCCCAATACACATTAATTTTATGTTATCTTTTTCAGAAATGAATTCATTGGGTATCTCATTTATTCTTGTTATGTTTATGTCTTTTAACTTATCAAATATCTTTTTTCTACCACCAAGATATTCTTTAAATTCTTTTGGGCTGCTCAATCCAAGAAATCTATGCAAGTTTAAATTGGATTCGTCTCCGTCAATTACTAAAACGCTATACCCCCTCTTTGCCAACGCTTTTGAAAGTAACGCAGATATTACTGTTTTCCCACTACCACCTTTACCGCTTATCAACACCTTCATTAGATTCAATATTACAAAAATAAAACTAAAAAGTCCTTTTGTTTTTACTCCTTAAAAGTACCTTTCACGTATTTACCTAAAAAACTGCTTTTCCAATTAATGTAGAGGTCCTGTAAAGGATATTGATCTTATGTATACCTTCATACCACATTTCTTCTTCAGAATTTTTCCTAATTCAACTAAAAATTTTTCACTTGTACTTTTTAATCCGATTGTACCATTAGGTGGAAGAAACTGCTGTAATACAAGGTATTTATTGTTAGAGTTTGATAATTTCTTTGATATTTCCGAATACACATTAACGATCTCACTAATAGAGTGAAAACCCTCTATAACTGTTGTTCTAAATTCCACAATAATATCTGATGAAGATAAAACTTCTATCGATTCTTCTATTAAAGGTACAATTGAGCAATCTTTAATTCCAGCAATTTCCTTGTATCTTTTACAACTTAACTCTGCTTTCACATCTATGGATACGTGATCCACTAAATTTCTTTTAATTAGCCTTCTTATTACATCTGGTCTAGAACCGTTTGTACATAATGATGTTTTTAACCCTGCGCCCTTGATGAGTTCAAGCAAATTTAAAAGCTGATCATTTATGGTAGGTTCTCCACCAGATATCTGAACAAAATCAACTACTTTTTTTACGTTTTTCAAAAACAATTTTAAATAGTTTTCATCAACTTCTTTTACAATTTTTCCTTCTGCTATATCTCTATTATGACACCAAAAACAGTTAAAATTGCAATAAGGTAAAAAAATAATTGCACATGGGTAATTTACAACATCGATAAGTGAAAAATCTCTTATCTCTGAAATCTGGAATCTCATCCCGATCGTACAACAATGTTTATGTGTTTAAGCTATAAACTTCTCTTCTCATGAATTCTGCCAATCTACCACTGTTCCAATTTCTTATAGGTCTGTAATACCCGACTATTCTTGACCAGATTTCTGTTTCATTTCCGCATTTCGGACACATCCAATAAACTCCTACAGATTTCCACCCACATTTTGTACAAATTGATTGAGTTGGTGTAAAGCTGAAGTATACGACATTCGTATCTACAATTTTCCTGCAAAGTCTCTTTAATGCGCTTTGATCTGGTGCCTCATTTAAAAATATGTGCATCATGACTCCACCGGTGAAATACTTCTGTATCTCGCTTTCAATTTCTATTCTCCTGTAAAGCGGTATGTCTGTGTAGTAAGGAACTATGCTATTACTATAGAACGGTTCTCCATTCCATTCAGGTATGTAGAAACTCAAATCTTCTACATACTTCGAGAATTGCTTCCTGTCAATCTTTGCCATTCTAACTCCAGCACTCTCTGCTGGTGTCTCCTCTATATTATATAAAACTCTATCCTCCTCTTCAAATTCTTTAATTCTATCTCTAATATAACTTAAAACCTTCTTATATATCCTTATTATTTCCCCTGTACTTCCAGAATCTATCCATATTCCAGGATTCTGTGTGAAGTTTATTATAAATTCTGGAAGAGCTGTTAAGCCTATTGTGTTGTAGTGTCTTGAATAATCACCTAGATAATTCCTAGTAATTGGTAAATCTATAGCTGAGCTCCTTAATATGTGCTCCAATCTAGCCCTTTTCTTCATTAAATGATCCCTTGCAGCCAGTAGCAAATCGTCGAGCATATCATAGAGTTTATCAAATGATCCTTTTGAAAGAAAACCTAATCTAGCCATATTTATTGTTACTACTCCTATACTTCCAGTTTCATCTGGAGAGGTCCATACTCCTCCAAAATGTTTAGATTGGCAGATTTTGATTACTTTCCCTTTGTCAATGGTTAATCTGCAGCACATGCTAAAGATTGAAGTGGGGTCAACTCCATTTACACAGTTTAGGAAATACCATGACCCTCTTTTTGAAGATAACTCCCAAATCTTGTTTGATAACTCACCCCATCTGTAACCATTCCAATCAAACCTTTTTGTGATTAGCAGTGTTGGTATTGGAAAAGTGAAAGGTTGACCTACAGCATCTCCTTCAAGTAGTACATCACAAAAGGCATTTACAATTTTGATGCATTCATCTACATAACTCCCAAGAGGATCTACCTCCTTTCCACCAATGATTGCTTTTTCATCTAAAGCTTGAGGTACCAAGTCCAGTGTAAATGTAAAATTGGTAAATGGTGTTTGAGATCCCACTCTGCTTGGAAAATTGAGATTATAAATTAATCTCTGAATTTGCTGTTTAATTCTTTCGTATTCCTTTATACCATCGTTGCTCACAAAAGGTGCCAGATACAGATCTACCTTGCTAAAAGCTTGCGCTCCAGCCCACTCATGTGCTGCCGTGCAAAGGAAATTTGCAATGTGATCACACGCTGAATCCAAGTGTTTTGCCGGATTTGCAATTATTGTCGGTGTAATTAACCCCTTTTTCAGCAGTTTCCTTATGGACCACCCAGCACAGTATCCTATGAAGGGTGAGAATGGTAAGTCATGCACATGAATAAAACCTTCCACATGAAGCTTTCCTTCGTTTCTATAAAGCGAAAGAGCAAAGTCCTTCAGGGTTTCTAATGTTAGATAGTGAACTAATCCAGTAAAAGTTTTTGATGTATTCGCGTTTTCCTTTACGGTCCAAGTTTTCTCTTCCACATAATTTTCTATGAGTTTGGAAATTCTATCGAGGTAGTACTCACTTCTTTTGTATTCCACTGGAGAACCTCCAGTAATTTTTTACACTTACTATAGATAACCAACCATCTACAACATTAAAAAATAATAAGGCTACCTCGAAAGTGGAGTATAGAAATACAAAGCTAACTATATTAATCGGTATTAATTCTAAAAAGTTAAATATCTTCTTTATTTTAAAAAACTTAAAAATAATGTTTAAAAAGAAAATTGTTACAGCCATTTAAGTCTTATTTCTTAATTGATAATTAGTATTAAATCAGTTTTAAACTCAAAATTTATGCAAAAACTTAATTCTTCAGTTTATGTGTATTATTTCAGTGTATCTACTTAAGTTAAATTATTAAATTTTCTTAATTATTATACAAATATTATTTGCAATTGCTACAGCAAGTATTATACTTTAGCTTTAAATTAATCATAAAGCCTTTCTACAATCTCAATTAAAAATTGCCAAAATATCTTGCTAGAGACTAAAAATTTCCAAAACGTTTAAAGTTTACATTAAATTCTGAATATGATTTTTGCAATTTTAGGAAAACAAAGGTGACCTGTTAAAGTTAATGTTGTATTTTGCCTCAAAATTTTTTCTTTAAGGTGTGTTTCCTATACATCATTTGGATACTTTTAAACTTAAGAACCTTTCTTTGATTCCCCATGCACTATTGCTGAAGCTACCAGATGAGCTATTCTTAATCCTTCTGGGATTTTTCCCTTGGATTTGGAGCACTCTATAAATTCCTTTGCGCTCTCAAAGCTGCAGCCATGCACTTGAATATACAAATCACTCACTCTTCTTATTTCTCCTGCTTTTTTTATTAATTCCATTCTTTTTTCATAATTACTTAGATTTTTCAATGCGTTTTTTATCCTATCAAAGTTTGGTCTCTTTCTCATTATTACTACGACCGGTTTCCCTGTTTTATTGCTTATTTCATGGATATCTGCTATGTTAAATCCAGCAAAAGTTATGCCTCCAAGAAATATGCACTTTATTTGCTTCTTAAACTTTGATGTGTTTACAAGGGATATGATTTTATGTGTAACATCAAATCCATCTATTTCAATAGTTGAGTAAACGAATCCTTCTATTTCAGATCCAGCAGTTATGCATCCAACTATGCATGCAAAATTTTTTCCAAATCCATCATCAAACGATATAAACCTCCATCTTTTCATGCTGATTTTTTTATTATTTTTTCTTGAGTTTCTCAATTAACTCCTCACAAATTTTTATGATTTTGTTATTCGCTTCCTCAATTGCTTTAAGTGGGTTTTTACTTTTTGTTTTTATAAAAAACTCAGGTTCACCAACTAACGGATGCGGTATATTATATTTTGCAATTTCAACATCCTCATCCTCAATTAAATAATGTTGAAGTAAGTTTAGAAAAGTATGATCTTCTCCCTTTATAATTAGTTTCGCATGGTTTTTCCCAAGTTCTACTATTTTAATTTCCATAGTTTTGCAAGAATTTTTCCTCTTTAAAAATGTTTTTCCTATTACCGAAAATTTCAAAGTGTTGTTAAATTTCCTCCATTCTGTAAACTTCCACTGGGATATACTTTACCTTTTGTACATGGAAATTATATTGCCTCTTTAATGGAATTGAGTATTTCCAGAGATGTGTAACTTTAAATCCATTGCTTTCTGCCATTTTTTTTATGAAGCTTTCACTACCGGCAGAGTGTATTGAATATATAACTCTGGAAATTTCAAAAGCTTTCTCTAAAAATACTCTATCCGCATGTCTTTTTTGAATTCCAAATGGAGGATTCATCATTGTTGTTACTTTCTTTTTTAAATGGATATCCTCAACTTTTATTCTCACAAAGTTTATATCTAATCCTAAATTTTGTGCATTCCTCCTAGCTATTTTCAGAGCCTCCAAATCTATGTCAAAACCTATTACCTTGGCTCCTAATAAAGCTGCAGCTATTCCAAGAATTCCTGTACCGCAGCCTAAGTCTGCAACTGTGTCTAAATCTCCAAATAAACTTGCGTTTATTGCTATCTCCGCAGCTAATGGAGATGGTGTAACATATTGCTCCAATTCTATTTTTGGGTTTTCAAAAGTACTTAAGGATTCCAAAATTATTTCTAGCTCCTTCTTCCTCATGAAAAATCCAAATTATAAGTTAAAAAAGATGGTCTCATGCGTTATAATTAAAAAAATAGTTAAAAAATTTATAAGGTCCTAGTTAAAAATAAAATTAAAGTGATTCCCCGCAAACATGCACTGCAAAGCTGCTGCAAAGTTTTACCCAAACAATGCTCCCAATCCTTCCAAAACTTCTTCTTCTTTTTCTTCTTCCTCCTTTTTCTCCTCTTCCTTCTTTTCCTCTTCCTCTTTCTTTTCTTCAACTGCCTGTGCTGGAGTTGGAGCTGGACCAGCAAATGTTAAACTAGCTTTAGATATAGCTTCATCAATGTTTACTTCTTCCAGTGCCGAAACTAAAGCTTTAATCCTAGCTTCGTTTATATTGACACCCGCTGCTTGAAGTACAGCTTTCATATTTTCCTCAGTAATTTCCTTCCCAGCTGAATGTAATAACAAGGCAGCATACACATATTCCATAGCCCCATACACCTCCTAACCAAACAATGCTCCCAATCCTTCCAAAACTTCTTCTTCTTTTTCTTCTTCCTCCTTTTTCTCCTCTTCCTTCTTTTCCTCCTTAACAACTTTTTCTTCTTCTTTCTTAACTTCAGTTTTTCTGCTGAGACCAGATAATAAGTTTATTAACTCCTCATCCAGAGCCTCAGAAGGTAATACAGACGCTAAACTTAAAGCTTGCGCATAAGCCCTTGCTAGTACTTCTGGCATAACATCCCTCTCAGGTAAAGCCAACTCAATTGCTAAAGCTTTTGCATTGAGATAAGCTTTTGCTAAGATTAATTCTGCAGTCTGAGTAGTAACGTAGTTTATATTTACAGCGAAGTTTAAAGCTTTCCTATGGCACTCCACAAAATCATTAAATATTTTCTCTGTATCTACCGCAAGTATGTCAGGAGTAAATATTACTCCTTTTTCAAAAATAGCTCTTGTATCTAACCCTACTTTTACAGGTTTTATATTTAATCTTTCTAAAGCTCTAGCAACTTCTGGTCTAACTACCTCTCCTGCCTTAACCAGAGTTACTGTTTCTTTTATGACAACTTTTCCTCTTTCTATAGCTGTTGGTATTCCTGCAGCTTGCAAATCGCCCATCATTGGTCCAGGAGGTATATTTGTAGGACCTTTTTCCACAACCACATCTACTGGGGAAACTTGCCCAGGTTTAAGTGGTGCTGGTACTTTTGTCTCTTCCAAAAGCTTATAAAGTTTGAACGGGTTTAAATTACTTGCAACTATTGCTGTTTGATCTTTTATAAACTCTTTTAACTTTTCATAATCTCCATTCAAGGAATCTATTGCTTTCTCAAGTAGCGTATTTTTTATAACTTTCAGCAAAAATTTATCTCTGTATTTTCTTCTGATTTCTTGCATTTGATTTGCGGGTACTCCTCTGAATCCCACTATGGCTATAGATGGGTACTCTGTTAATATTTTCTTTAGATACTCAACAGTTTCAATCTTCCAAGGTTTTGGTTGACCTCTTATTGCTGCCATTAAATCACCCTCACAGCAGGTCCCATTGTGGTTTTAACATAAATTGAACTTATATTCTGAATCGCATTTTCATATTTATTCTCAATAAACTTCAGAATTTCCTCAGCATTTTCAGCAATTTTCCCAGGATCCATATCTTTTCTTCCAATAGGAACATGAAATGTTAGTTTATCTCTGGTTCTTATTTTTACGGATCTTCTAAGTTTTTCAATGACTGGTTTTGGATCTGATAGTGGCGGTATGGGTTGCGGCATTTTTCCTCTAGGCCCCAAAATTGGCCCCAACTTTCTACCTATTTCAGCCATTAAAGTAGCTTCTGCAATGAAAAAGTCCAAGTTCTTAGCGATTTTCTTGGCTTTTCTCTTATTTTTTGCTAATTCATCTATCTCTTCTGGAGATATTACTAGATCCGCATTCGCTTCTTTCGCTTTTAACGCAGTTTCACCTTTTGCAAACACCGCAACTTTTCTAGGTTTTCCTAAGCCATGGGGAAGAGTTATTATGGCATCAATTCTATTCTCAGGTCTTTTCATGTCTATGTTCTTCAAATTTACAGCCATTTCAACAGTTTCTGTAAAGTTTCTTTCCTTTGCCATTTCTATAGCCTTTTTTATGGCTTCAACAAGTTTCTCTCTTTCTACTAATACCATAGCTAACACCTCATTCTTCTTTGATTTCTATTTCACCAGCATCGATCATTTTCTGTATCTCTTTTGGATGTTTTCCTTCTACA
The DNA here is from genome assembly GCA_964498465.1 of uncultured archaeon. GTDB lineage: Archaea > Halobacteriota > Archaeoglobi > Archaeoglobales > Archaeoglobaceae > CAZCHG01. The sequence continues at coordinate 9,076 of CAZCHG010000006.1, forward strand.
GTAACTCCCATAGATACACATGTCCCCAAGACTTCTTTAACTGCAGACTTTAAGCTATAACTTAGCATTTCTTCTTTTTTTAGTTTAGCAATCTTTATAACTTGATCAAGCTTTAAATCTGCTACAGTTTCATGACCTGTTTTTCCAGATCCTTTTTCCAGACCTAACTCTTTTTTGATTAAAGCTGAGGTTGGAGGCACTCCTACTTCAATTTCAAAGGTTTTATCTTCTTTTATGATTATTTTTACTGGGACTGTTAATCCCTCGTATTCTTTTGTGGCTTTATTAATTTCATCTACAACTTTCTTAACATTTAAACCGTATGGACCAATCGCAGGACCTAAAGGTGGTCCAGGAGTAGCTTTACCTCCTGGAACTAGAACCTTAACTACCTGAGGCATTAGCCTTCACCTCTCTTTTCCACAACTCTTACTCTGTCGGCCTTAACCGTAATCGGGATAGGTACCACAGCTTCCAATAATTCCACCGTAACTTCATTCTTTGCTTCATCTACTCTTTTTACTATAGCCAATTCACCCTTAAACGGTCCTGACATAATTTCCACAGTATAACCTTCCTTTATTTGTTCAGCTGCCTTTCTTGGGATTAGAAAATGCTCTATTTCACTAAAACTTACATCCCCCCTAACTACACCTCTCACATGAGGTATTCCTCTTACAGCCTTAGTTATCTCTTCAATACTGTCCCCTTCAAGTATAATGTAGCCTCTTAACTCTTTTGGTGCTAATACCGAGTAAATTTTAAGATTGTTCTTTCTAATAGACATCTCAACCAGAGATGCTACCAATTTCTCTTGATTTGCTGTTGTTTTCACAGCAAAAAACTTGGTCATTTAAAGGCACCTGGTAAAACTTCTATTAGTAAATAGATTAGAAAACCTATAAATCCCACTATAAACATTACTACCAACGCTACTTTCGTTGTTGTCAAAAACTCATCCTTGCCAGGTTTCCTTGTCATCTTCAGCACGTTTAAATATTCCTTCAAACTTTCTTCAAGTTTCATATCCGAACACTTTTACTTTACAAAATCTATTCCATATTTTCTAGTTACAGGATATCCCTTTTTACCCAATATTTGAGGCGATTTCACTCCAGTTACAATGATAAGTGTTCTCATTTTATTTTCAAGATTTGGTTCAATCATTGCTCCCCATATAATTCTTGCGTCAGGATCCACTTGAGCATAAATTTCCTCTACAACTTTCTCTGCTTCTTCTATAGTCATATCTGGCCCTCCAGTAACGTTAACCAATGCTGCCTTTGCTCCAGAGATGTCCACTTCAAGTAGCGGGCTATTTAAAGCGTTTCTTACTGACTCCGCAGCTTTATCTTCTCCTTCAGCTTCTCCTAGTCCTATCATCGCTACACCTCCTTTTTCCATTATTGTCCTGATATCAGCAAAATCCAAGTTTATTAATGCCGGTTTGGTTATCAATTCTGTTATTCCTTTAACAGCTCTCATTAATATTTCATCAGCAACTTTAAAAGCTGCTAACATTGGATAGTTTGGTACAACTTCAAGTAATTTATCATTAGGTATAACTATAACAGTATCCGAAACTTCTCTTAATCTTTCCAAACCTGCTTCTGCATTAGCTTTTCTTATAGCACCCTCAGCTGTAAATGGAAAAGTTACAACTGATATTGTTAATGCTCCAATGTCTTGAGCTATTTTTGCAATTATAGGAGAGGCTCCAGTTCCAGTTCCTCCCCCTAAGCCACAAGTTATAAAAACTAAATCTGCACCTTCTAGAATTTTTCTAATATCATCTTCATTTTCTTTAGCTGCTTGTTCGCCAAGTTGTGGAATGCTACCAGCTCCAAGACCTCTGGTTGTATTCTTTCCAATCAAAAGCCTTGTATGTGCTTTAGTGTGATACAGATGTTGCGCGTCAGTATTAATAGCTATTAGCTCAGCCCCTTCAATTTTTTCTTCAAACATTCTAGTTATTGTATTGCATCCGCTACCACCAACGCCAACCACTTTTATAATTGTTTTCAGTTGTTGCATTGTTTTTACTATTTCCTTTTCAAAATCATCGGTAATTTTTGTTTCCTCCTTTTCTTTCTGTTTAATTACCTCTTCAGCCACTTGCTCCAACAATATTCACCTCTTATTTTCAAAAATAAAGCAAAACCTCGTTTTTTCTAAAACACCTGCGCAAGGTTTGATATTCAAACCAAGATACAACTTGGTTTTTATTAGTTTTTTATCAGATTAAATATACACTCACAATTAATAAAATTCAGCTCACTTTACTTGCAGAGAGTTCTCTTATTACTTTTGGCTTTTTTTAGTTAGTTTAATCCAGACGCCCCCACGTGACTCAATTTAATTCCAAGCATAATTTGAAGTTCCTAGAAATTTCGCAATTCTTGTAGAGTATCATCTCTTAGTATTAAAATCTTTGGTTGTTAAATGACTTCCATCACAACTTACGGCGTTAAAACTAATTCCCTCTCTACAGAAGGCTACACTTAAACCAAGCTCATTACAAACTTTTCTAACTTTTTCAAGTATTTTCTTTCTTAAACTTAATGGAAGATAATAAGAGCCTCCTATTTTTTCTCCTTTAACGAAATATAACTCCTTATATGGATGCTTTAATTCTGGAAAGACTTTAATTATTCTTTTGTATATAATAGGTTTTATTTTTAAGGTTGATGTTACAACATGATCAACAAATTTGCATTTCTCAAGTACCTCTTCTACATCCTCCTCAGTTAGTAAAGGCAAAATCGGATCAAGTCTTAGAATTACAGGTATTCCAGAAGATTTCAAATACTTTAAAGCTTTTAATCTTTTTATTGGATCTGGTGCATTTGGTTCCATTTTACCTGCCTTATCACTTTCCAAGGTTGTGATAGTTATACTTACAGCGGCTTTCATCTTTGATAGTAAATCAGCATCTCTTTTTACTATATCGCTCTTTGTTAGAATTAATATCCTTAAATTAGCACTAGAGAGCATCATAAGAGCTTTTCTTGTCAATTTAAAATCCTTCTCCATGGGAGGATATGGATCTGAACTGTTTGACATAGATATTAAAGCGTTATTTTCTATTTTTGATAGATCCCTTCTTAATCTACTTATTAAATCTTTCTTTGGTCTGACGAAACCAAAATTTGGTATGTATGTTACATAACAGTAGATGCATCCATGATAACAGCCAGTATATGGACTAAATGAGTACTTCTTTGGGCATGTGCATAATTTTGATTTCCATGGATCAAAATCTGTGATAACATTCAATTTAATATACACCTTTCAAAATTTTAGTCGAAATTTCAGAAATAAAAAGCAAAAATCAGAAAAATCTATATAAGTCTTTATTAATCCAAGGTATTAACGCCATTGTTACAGCTATTCTCGTTAATTCGTCTCTGGATATTACTCCTTTCGTTAAAAAATAAATTGCTCCAAATTTCTTACCAATATTTTTTATATTTGTCAATTTTTCCATAACCACTCCAACTTCCTGGCCTTTTAGAACTTCTTCTATCACCATCGGGGGATATTCAAATCCTGGACCAAATCCTATACTTATTTTAAATCCATTATAGATTGCAGCTACTTGAAAATCCAAAAATCCAGTGTTTGTATTCTTTAAAGAAAACAAACCCGCTTCTACTCCAACACTAAAGTCGTATGATTCATCATATGCTCTTAAAGCTCTGTTAATGGCACCTTTTACCACATCAGCATTAAAGGGTTGCTTGCTGACTCCAGAATCTACTTCAACTCCCTGAACGTAAACTTTATCAAAATACTGCGAAAAAGCTTTCTCTACTCCTTTAATTTTCAGCGGGTTCTGAGAGCCAACAATCACTTTTACTTCTTTCATAATCCTTATTCCTTAAAAAATTAAATCCCTAAGTTTAAGTCACTACTTTAGCTCCATCCTCTTCTACTATAACCGTATGTTCCGCTTGAGATACCAAACCTTTTCCCTTTTCAACCAACACAGGATAAGCTCTCAATACTCCTTCCCTAACTAAAAGCTGCAAAACTACATTTGATGGGTTCTTCAACCATCTTTTTGCAAAAGGTAACGTTTTGAATCTTTTTGATATCTCATCCATTAATTCTCTGGCTTTTTTTAACCTGACTTTCTTCTCAGATATAAGCGAGTAAATCTCCACCTCGCCTCTCTCTACAACTTTTCCAACCCCATTGGTGACAAAAGGTTCAATTGCTATTATCATACCTTCTTTCAAAATTTCTCCTTTCGGAATTTTAATATTAAATATTGTTGGTGGCGTGTGAGTTCTAAATCTATCCAAACCATGCCCTGTAAGATTTATTACTGGTTTAAATCCAAATTCTCTTATTGTATTTTCAATGACTTCCCCTATTTCAACAGTAGATACTCCATCATGTACTATTTCAATAGCCTTCTTTAAAGCTTCATTTGCTGCTTCAACCAAATCATCATTATCTCCTAAATCAACTGTAATCGCTGTGTCTGCTATCCAACCATTTATGTGAGCACCTATATCTATTTTTACCAAATCTCCCTCTCTAAAACATCTTTCATCATTCCTTTTCGGAGTAAAGTGTGCTGCATCCGAATTGATTGAAATGTTACATGGAAATGCTGGTTCAGCTCCATATTCTCTTATTTTATTTTCCACAAACTCTGCTACTTCAAGCAAAGGTACTCCTGGTTTTATTTTTCCTTTAACTTCTTCCTTTATCATTTTTAATATTTTTCCAGCCTTTATTGTGCTTTCAATTCTTTCTTCAGTGTAATCAACTTCCATACCTAAGTTACTCCCCCTCAAACTTTCTCCAGTGAAATAAAATCAGAGAAAGGTGTTAAGACTTTACAGTCATTCTTTCTAATAAGTACAGTATCTTCTACTCTAACCCCTCCAACTTCAGGATAATATAAACCAGGCTCTATTGTGACTACCATTCCCTTTTTTAGTACATCTTCATTTTCAAATATTTTTGGTTCCTCGTGAACTTGAAGCCCCACACCATGACCTGTAGAATGTATAAATCCAACTTTACTCTTAGATCTTGTCGTTTTAAAGCCTCTTTCTTCCAAAATATCACAGACCGTATTATGTATTTCGTTTGCTTTTACACCGTTCTTTAATTTAGATATGGCCGCATTCTTTGCATCTATTACAGCTTTTAACATCTCAACAATGCTTGAATCGTATTTAACTATGATCGTTCTTGTAAAATCCGAGTAGTATCTATGTTTTTTACTTTTGGGAAAAATATCTATAACTACATGGTTTTGAATTTTTCCTTTTCCTATAAAATGTGGATCGGAGCTCTTTTTTCCAGATGATACTATTGTATTTTCAGCAATATATCCTGCCTTAAAAAGATACAATTCTATTTTCTCCCTTAATTTTTCGCACCTAATGTTAGATTTTCTCCTTTTTAAGAGTCTTAAAGCATAATTGAGAGCTTTTATAGCAGCTATAGAGCTATTCTCTATTTTTCTTATTTCAGAGTCATTTTTCACAGCTCTGAGTTCGGAAAAAATGTTTTTTACCACTTCTACATCAAAATTTTTCATTAAACCGACCAAGATGAATGATGGAAAATTTTCGGGAACTAATATTTTTTTTGCATGTAGATTACTAAGAATTTTTATATAGACTTCAACTAAAGCTTTCTTTGCATCTTTCTTTTTCTTTAAAATGTCATAAAAATTAGTTTCTGATAGGGATATTATCTTTTTTACTCTACTTTCTCTTTTTGCTCTGTTTTTTTCAAATTCATGAACTATCAAGTAATCTTCACTTTTGCCAACTATGTGTAGCACAGGGTCTGGTATAGAAAAGCCAGTAGCATAGTAGAAATTTGCATCTAGATCATTACCATACTGCAAAAAATACTGCGCTCCATGTCTGTCCAGTATTTCATTTATTACCTTAAAATTACCAGTGAACATATTATATCCTGATTATTTCATCTAGTCTTTTCTGTTTCGGTATTTTCTCAACATTGAAATAATTTAATGCTACTTTTGCAACTTTTTCAAGATACTTCTTCTTTGTATAAACTCCTAATTTTAGTACCTCCCTATAAGCCGCTTTTAAACTTCTAACCAGAGGTGAGATTTCCTCCAAGCTTAATATTTGTCCATCTATATTAACTAAGGCTCTAACTTCTCTAGGTTCCTCAATTTTTGGTATATCGACTATAACATACTTTTCATCTATTCCTGCCGTGCTAGCAATTTCCTCCTCGGCTCTTTCAGGATTGATCTTTGTTACATCCGTTTTAATCCTATCCAAACTAACGTAAATTGCTCTTTTAAAAAGCCTTCTACAATCCAAAAGATTTACTATCTCTGAGGGATATCCTTCTTGTTTTCTCAAAAATGATATCATGTCTATATCGTCCATTCTTCTTAACTCCAGTGGATCTAGAATTTGCTTCTCTATACAAAACCTAAGCGCTTTTTCGTACATTTTTATGGCTATTCTGCAAACATGATGGAAGTAAACTGTAGGATTCATCATAAATCTGGACACTAAAAGTGATTCCGCTGCTTTTAACCCACCGGAATCTATTACTAGCTTTTTCCCCTCAAAGTAAATTTTGTTAATCAATCTACCGAGATCAAAAATTCCATAAGCTACTCCAGTGTAATATGAGTCTCTCACCAAATAGTCCATTCTGTCCGAGTCTATGTCTCCACTGACTATGTTATAATCTGACTTTCCCTTTATGTGATCCAAAATTTTGTTTATCCTTAAACCTTCCTCCTTAAGAATGTCTTTTATTTCAGATCCTTTTATGATGTCTCTTACGTCCTCATGAGTTATTTTTAAGTATTCCCTAAGAAAATGTTCCGTGCTGTGCGAAAAAGGAGGATGTCCTATATCATGAAGTAATGCACTTGCAATGATTTCTCTTTTTACCCTTTCAACATCGTTTATCTTTTCAACTAATTGCTCTGCAATGTGCATCGTACCTAAACTGTGCTCAAACCTAGTATGGTTTGCCCCTGGATAAACTAAATTAGCAAAACCGAGCTGAGAGATTCTTCTTAATCTTTGAAAAGGCGGTGTGTCAATAATTTTTAACAACCAATCTTCGATCTTAATTGAGCCATGGATAGGGTCCTGAATTATTTTCATTCAATTATATTAAGAATAATAATATTTAAATTTTTTATGAAAGATGTTTCTAAAAATGCAAATGTTTTTGATGATTTCAGTAATTACAGATTCTTGTGAATAAAAACTAATAACAAAGAAGTTAACCCAGTTTTTTCTTTGCTTTTAATGCAGCTTTAACTAAACCAACAAAAGGTGGTGATGGGTTATATGGCCTTGACTTGAATTCTGGATGAAATTGAGTTCCTAAGAAGAAATCGTTGTCTGGCAGTTCCAATACTTCAGCTCTTCTACCATTATCGGAAAAACCGGAAAAAACCAAGCCATAATCTTGCAGAACTGGTATAAACTCTGGATTTACCTCATATCTGTGTCTATGTCTTTCATAAATTTTTTCCTTTCCGTATAGGTTATAAACCAATGTATTCTTTACTAGAATCACTTCTAACTCTCCCAATCTCATAGTACCTCCTAGATTGGTTATATTTCTTTGCTCTGGCAAAAGGTCGATAACTGGGTGGTCTGTTTTTGCTAATTCACTGCTATTTGCATCTTTCCATCCAACTACATTTCTTGCAAATTCAATAACTGCTAGTTGAAAACCAAAGCAAATTCCTAAAAAGGGTATATTATTCTCTCTCGCATATTGTATTGCTTTTATTTTACCTTCAGTACCTCTAGGCCCAAATCCTCCAGGAACTATTATCCCATGCGCATCAATTTCTACATTGTTGTCATTTTCCAATTTTTCACTGTCTATCCATACTATTTTTACTTTGCATCCAGCTTCAATACCTCCATGTTTTAAAGCTTCCTTTATACTCAAATACGAATCTTTAACATTAATATACTTGCCTACTATTGCTATTTTTACTTCCTCCTTTAGATTCTTCAGCTTTTTAACAATTTCCTCCCATTCTTTGCTCTCTTTTCTCTTTTTTAGCTTAAGTTTCTTTAACAAGTACTTATCCAACCCCTCTCTTTTAAATATAAGTGGTACCTCATAAATTTCCTCCACATCTTCATTGCTTATTACAGCCTCCACTGGTACATCACAAAAGAGCGATATCTTCTTTTTAGTTTCCTCACGCAGCCTCTCTTTACACCTACCCACAATCACATCTGGTTGTAGACCTATTCCCCTTAACTCTTTAACACTATGCTGCGTTGGCTTGGTTTTTTGTTCTCCACTGCTGTCAATTGGTATTAAGGTAACATGAACCAAAACAAAATCTTCTTCCTTTTCCTCATTGTGCATTTGTCTTATAGCCTCCAAGAATGGCATTCCCTCAATATCTCCTACGGTTCCACCTATTTCAACCACACAAATTTCTGCTTTACTTTCCTTCGCAACTCTTCTTATCCATGATTTTATTTCATCAGTAACATGAGGTATAATTTGCACAGTTTGGCCAAGATACTCTCCTCTTCTCTCTTTTTCTATTACATTTTTGTAAATTTTACCAGTAGTAATATTATGGTCATAACTCAACTCAACTCCAATGAATCTTTCATAATGTCCAAAATCTAAATCTACTTCAGTACCATCTTTTAGCACATAAACCTCTCCATGTTGAAATGGATTCATTGTGCCAGCGTCTATGTTTATGTAAGGATCTATCTTTATGGGTACCACTCTGTACCCCATATCCACGAATAATCTACCAATGGATGCTGCTGTAATACCCTTACCTAAACCACTCATTACTCCTCCAGTAACCATAATATATTTAGTCATGATTCCTTTTCACCTTGCAAAAATAGTTATCTCAATTCCGGAGGTAACATATTTGGTATTCCATCTTCTATAGGATACTCTGTTTTGCATTTAACACAAATTAATTTGCCCGTAATTATTTCATCATCTTCAACTTTCTCAGCTACTAATTCTAAGTCTCCTTTACATATAGGGCAGGCTAGTATATCTAACAAATCTCTTTTCATAACACTTTTTCTCTAACTTACCTATTATTAGTATTTACGCTGAGTTTCCAATGGAAATTTTTCTATTCGCCTGTTTAAAATCTAAATAAAATAAAAATTATAAAATTACTTTTTACAGCTGCTTTTCAAGACTTATTAACTTTTACGGTACAATGCTAGTTTCTACTTTAACAATCAAACTCCCTAAAAAGTAATCCTTCTTGCTCGTTTTTTCCTGCATGGAGTGGTTTCTTAAGCTAAACGCTGATCTAAGAGTTTTTCAAATTTTACCTTTTATAAAATCGTTGCTTGCAAAACCTCGCTTTTCAAAGCGGGGATACGCAAAGGAAGTGGCGGGTGGGGGTTGTTGGCGGTAGTTTAAATACTTTAAGTTTCCACTAAGGATTGGAATGTTTCCGATGACGCCCGTTAAGGGAAGAGTTGGCAAAGTTTAGCCCATCGGATAGAGAGTCCGATGGGATGGGGCTGTTGTGAGTCAGCCCTTAACTTCCTACATGAAGCTTTGCCGTGAAAGCGGGTGGAACGGGGGAAGCTCCGCTCTTTAGGGCGGGGTAACTCACACACAACAGTTGTTAAATATATATAAATATTATACGATATACGATCTAAAGACTTCATAAACTTGGTTGAAATTTTACAAAATAATATAATAATTTATTTTTATAAATAAAATATTTTTAATTTTTTAAATAAAATTGTAAATCGATACTAAAAAATGCAAAGTAATAAAACCTTAAACAAAAATTTTTCATACTTCTCGAATTCTTTTAATTTAAAAATTTCAAATCAAGTCGGCATTAAAGGTTTTAAGCTGGGGATTAACATGAAAGCAGTAATCATGGCAGGGGGCTATGCTACAAGACTGTGGCCAATAACAAAAACAAGACCAAAACCTTTGCTACCTTTAGGAAAGGAAAAGATCATAGATCACATATATAAAAAAATAAAGAAATTTGACTTAGACGTTGTTATTTCAACGAATAAGAGATTTGAAAATACTTTTAGAGATTGGGCATTAGGTAAAAATGTAAAAATGATCGTAGAAGAAACATACAAGGAAGAAGAAAAGCTTGGCGCAGTTAGAGCACTTTTTGAAGTTTCAAAGAAAATTAATGATGATGTACTAGTCATTGCGGGAGACAATGTTTTTTCATTTGATATTGATCCATTATTGGATCTTTACAACGAAGTTAATAGCCCAGTTATAGCACTTTATGATGTGGGTGATACAGAACTGGCTAAAAGATATGGAACTGTAGAAATTAATGGACAAAAAATCAAAAGTTTTCATGAGAAACCCGAAAAGCCAAAATCAACTCTTGTAGGTATCGGAATTTATGCTTTTCCAAAAAATATTGGCAGTTTATTAGAAGAGTACATTAAAACAAATTCTAAACATGATAACCTTGGAGATTTTATAAGTTGGCTTTGCAAGAAAGTTAGTGTGTTTGGTTACATCTTTGATGGCATCTGGTACGATGTTGGTAGTCCTGATTCATACATAGAGGCTTTCAGATCATTTTCAAGCCATAGTGTTTCAGAAGATGTAAAAATTGACAGAGTTTCAAAAATAGTTGAGCCTGTAATAATTGAAAGTGATGTAGTTATAAAAGGTAGATCGATAATCGGTCCATATACGTACATAGGCAGCGGTAGTTTGATTGAAAACTCAGATGTTAGTGATAGTATAATTTTCAATAGTGTCGTTTTAAGAAGAGCAAGAATTTGGAGAAGTATAATTGATGAAGATTGTGAGATAAGAAATTTAGAACTTAGTAGTTCCATCGTAGGAGGTCATGCAAAAATACAAAGAGGAGATTAAAAATGGAAGAAACATCTTTTGAATTACCACCAAAATCTAATTTTTCTGAATGGTATCATCAGATAATACAAAAAGCTGAAATAATGGATATAAGATATCCCGTAAAAGGTCTCTACGTTTGGTATCCGTTTGGATTTAAGCTAAGGCAACTTGTATATTCAAAAATAAAGAACCTATTAGATGAGACTGGGCATCAGGAAGTATATTTTCCCGCACTTATACCTGAAACTGAATTTAAAAAAGAAAAAGAACACATAAAAGGTTTTGAAAACGAAGTATTCTGGATTACCCGTGGAGGGTCAGATGAACTTGATGTCAAATTAGTTCTTAGACCTACTAGTGAGACTGCAATTTACCCCATCTTTAAACTCTGGATTAGAAGTCACGCTAATTTACCTCTAAAGATTTACCAAATAGTTAACACTTTCAGATACGAGACCAAACATACCAGACCTTTAATAAGATTAAGAGAGATTACATCGTTTAAGGAGGCTCACACTGCTCATAGAAGCTTTGAGGAAGCTGAAGAACAAGTTAAAAATGCTATCGAGATATACAAAAGATTTTACGATTCCTTAGCAATTCCTTATTTTGTTATAAAAAGACCAGAATGGGATAAATTCCCTGGTGCAGCATACACAATAGCATTTGATACAATAATGCCCGATGGTAGATCTCTACAAATTGGCACCGTTCATCATTTGGCTGATAATTTTTCAAAAACGTTCGAAATAATGTATGAGGATGTTGATGGTCAACGCAAGTTTGTTCATCAGACATGCTACGGTATTTCTGAAAGGTGTATCGCAGCATTAATAAGTATTCATGGCGATAACCTTGGCTTAATTCTACCTTTTGATGTTGCACCTGTGCAAATAGTTATAATTCCAATTCTATACAAAGGAGAAGAGCAAAAGGTACTAGAGTTTTCAAGGCAAATTTATGATAAACTTAAGCAGAAATTTAGAACTGTTCTTGACGATAGTGAAGAAAGACCTGGAGCAAAATATTACAAATGGGAACTAAAAGGTGCAGCGTTAAGAATCGAAATAGGCCCAAGAGAAGTCAAAGAGGGGAAAGTCATAGTTTCATTCAGAGACACCAGAGAGAAATTTGCAGTGAATGCCAATGAATTAACCTATGAAAAAATTGAAAAATGGGCTGAAGATATGAGAAATAGATTGCACGATAAAGCCAAGGAAAACATGAAAAAATTCATAAAGTACTTTAATAACCTGAATGGTTTAGCTGATTGGCTAAAAAAAGGTGTAGCTCTCGTACATTTATGTGAATCTGAAAGTTGCGGAAGTGAAGTTGAAAACAGAAGTGGTGGAAGTTTATTAGGATGGCTTGTAGATATACCATCATGGTTAAACTGCAGTGCTGAGGGGTCATGCATAGTTTGTGGGTCTAAATCAAAATTAGCAGTTCTAGCAAGAACATACTGAGGTGCACTCAATGTTTTTAATCTTAAAAACAATTTGGATTCTTTTACCATCCTATACACCTAATAATTTCGCTGTTGTTTTTGGAGGAGGAAAACCAATAGATTTTGGAAAAAATTTCCTTGATGGAAAGAGATTGCTTGGAGATGGAAAAACATTCAGAGGATTCATATTTGGTGTCTTAGGAGGAATTTTTATAGCTAATTTGCAGTATTTAATTGAAATTGTAGCCAATGTAAAGATATATTCTGTATTAAACTATACTTCATTTGTGTTATTTGCGTCAACTTTAGCTGTGGGTTCTCTTTTGGGTGATATGTTCGGTAGTTTCATAAAAAGAAGGCTTAACATTGAAAGAGGAAAACCTGTTCCTCTCCTAGATCAGCTAGATTTCCTAGTTTTCTCGCTAGGTTTAGCTTTGCTAATTTTTCCTGATTATTTTAAGTCAATATTTACTACAAGTATTATAATAATAGCTTTCGTAATTACCCCGATCTTACATTTTCTAACAAATTTTATAGCTTACAAATTAGGTCTTAAGGAGGTACCATGGTGATTGATAAGTTAATTAACGCTGGAGTCCTGAAATTTGGTGAATTTACACTAACTTCAGGAAAAAAGAGTAGCGTTTATGTTGATCTCAAATCCGCATACACAGATCCTTCAATTCTCACCATTCTTTGCAATGAAATAGTTAATAAATTAAACAAAGAAAAGATTGAATTTGAGAGAATAGCCTGCATTGAACTTGGAGGAGTACCTATAGCTGTAGCTCTCTCTTTAAAAACAAAAAAGCCTTTTGTCATATTTAGAAAAAAAAGAAAAGAGCATGGTGTAAAGGAAGAATTTATTGGCACAATTAATAAGGATGAAAAAATTTTAGTAGTTGATGATGTTACAACCACAGGTTCATCTGTGTTAACAATTTCAAATAAAATAAAAGAGCTAGGTGCTAAGGTTGAATGTATTTTTTCAATTGTTGACAGAGAAGAAGGAGCTAAAGACAACATTGAAAAAAACAATTTTAAATTTTTGAATCTTTTAACCTTAAGCGACTTAATAAAATTTAAAAAGACATGAAATCTAAAATAATCGAGTGTATATTAATAATAGGTCTAATGCTAGCTCCTATTATCATAAAAACCGTATATACATACTTATATTGGATTTTGATATCTTTATTCTACCTAATTTATGTAATAAAGAGGTGGAACGTTGACTAATGTTTACATTTTGCTTATATTGCTTTATTTAACATTTGGTACATTAGTAGCCTTAATCGCTAGAAGAGAGATCCTCAATATAGAAGATTACTTCATAGGCGGAAGGAAAATAAGCGGAATTATTTCTGCTTTGACTTACGCCGCTACAACTTATTCAGCATTCATGATGGTTGGATTAGTGGGATTGACTTACTATAGTGGTGTCGGTGCTGCTGGATTTGAACTGCTTTACTTCGTCGGAACACTATTCCTGCTTTCCATTTACGCAAAAAGGATTTGGAAAATTGGGAAGGATAAGGGGTATATATCCCCAATGGAGCTTCTTTCGGAAAATTTTGGAAAAATCTCATCAAAATTGGCATCCATAATTGCACTAATTGCTTTAATACCTTATACATCCATTCAGTTTATAGGCCTTGCATTAATTCTAGAATCCTGTTTTAATATCACTTTTAATCATGGAATTATACTTGCAACTATTTTAATAGCATTATGGGCATTCATAGGTGGTTTAAGGGGTGTAGCTTGGACTGATGCTATACAAGGAACTATTATGATTTGTGCTGCCCTTTCAGCCGTAATTTGGACATTCAATATACTCCCAGCATCTAATTTATCCCATATACCACGTGATCTTCTTATAATTCCAAATAAATTCTGGACAATAAAGAAATTTATAACTTTTGTAACTCCTTGGTTTTTCTTCTCTCTTACTAATCCCCAAGTGTTACAAAGATTATTCATACCCAAAGATGAGAATGCTATAAAATCAATGGTTAAGTATTTCGGTATTTTTGGATTGTTATATACAGTATTAGTAACCTTATTAGGTTTAGAGCTAAGAGCTTTGACAGAAATTGGCGTATTTCCAGAAATTAAGGATATAGATAAAGTTACTCCAACTTTTATAAAAATGGCGCCGTTAAAGCTCTCTGTGTTGATTGTATTTAGTATTATTGCAGCTTCCGTTACTACAGCGAATTCAATAATATTAACCTTATCTTCAATGATAACAAGAGACATTATTTGCTCTGAAAAAATTACCGTAGGAAAACTGATTATATTGATTTTAACATTGCTATGTGCAATTTTTGCCTTACATAGGCCAAGTTATATTGTAAAATTAGCTGTAACATCCTCTACAATACTTCTCTGTCTACTGCCAACCATAATAAGTTCAATTCATTTAAAATCAGGAAATCCTCTAGCTGGATGCTTATCAATTCTTTCAGGTTTCGCTGTAGCAATTTTATTTAGCTTACTGAACCTTGAGCCACTTGGTATACCAACTCCATTTTGGGTTTTGTTTATATCTACTATCTTTTGCATTGTGTTTTTAATTCCAAAATGGATATCTAACTTTATCTATAGACACTAAAAAATTTTGATTTTTTACTCGTCAAACTCTAATTCAACCACAGGCCCAACATATCCACAATTCTTACACTTGTATTTCCCAGTATAGCCTCCTGAATCCAAAACTATGTCAAAAGATTTACAAACTGGACACATTAAAACTCTTTTTTTCTTTTCTTTCAATATACCTACCTCTTCCCTCAATCTCTTTTACCCTTTCTAAAACTTCTTTCCACTTTTTGTATTTTTTATAACCATCTATAAAAGCCTCCTTTAATTCTTTCCAATTATCAAATGATGCCTTTAGAGATTCAAAATAAACGTGTATATCTACTCCTTTTGGCTCTATTCTATCTTCAATAAAAGATAAACCAAAATCCACGAAGTATATTTTATTGTCTTTTAGTATAAGATTTAAAGGAGTTATGTCGCCATGAATTATGTTTGCATCGTGAAGTTTTGCTACAAGTTCGCCTACTTTTCTGCTAAGACTTTTATTAATGATATCCTTTAATGGTGTTCCTTCAATTTTTTCCATAATTATTGTATCTTCTCTTACATCTAATACGATTGGTGTAGGTACTCCCGCTTTTCTTGCTATTGATAATATTTTTGCCTCATGCTTAGTTCTATATTTTCTTATAGCCTCATCAAGTTCATCAATTCTGTATTTTTTCTTCTTTCTTATTTTCTCGACCCTATCTCTGTATATTTTTACTATAGCTTCTCCACCGATATACACTTTTTCTAGCTCATTTTCCTCATTTAGTCCCATAGAATTTCTACCTCATCTATTCTAAAGTCTGGTTTTATCGCAGATTCCTCTATACTAGTTTCATAACCATGCTTGTACATCAACAATCCCAAATACGCTATCATCGCCCCATTGTCAACCATAAGTTCCTTCGGAGGTGCATAAAACCTTGCACCTCTTTCTTCACACATAATTTTAAGCATTTCTTGCAATCTTTTATTTGCTCCAACTCCTCCTACAAGTAAGGCCTCATCTATGTTAAGATATGCCATCGCTCTTTCTGTAACTTCAGTTAACATGGCAAATGCTGTTTCTTGAAAACTATATGCCACATCTTCCTTAGAGATTCCAGAGTCGTATAATTTTTGAGCGGCTGTAACCAATCCGCTAAACGATAGGTCCATACCTTTAACTGAATATGGTAATTTATAGAACTTCTTCCCTTTTTCAGCCAGTTTTTCAATTTTTGGACCTCCAGGATGCTTTAAGCCCATATATCTAGCTAATTTATCCAAGGCATTTCCAACGCCTATATCCAAAGTTTCCCCAAATACTCTGTACCTATTACCTCTTCTAGCTATAACCTGCGTATTCCCACCACTTACATAAAGCGTTACTGGATTTTTTGCTCCAGTTTTCCATCTCCCTACTTCAAGATGTGCCAAGCAATGATTTACCCCAACTAAAGGAAGCCCTAGTTTCAAAGCTAACACTCTAGCTACTGTTGCCGCTATTCTTAAACATGGACCCATACCTGGACCTTGTGAGAAAGAAATTAAATCTATTTTTTCAGGACTAACTTTAGAGAATACCTTTGTTAAAACATCTTTAACTTTTTCCGCATGATGCTGAGATGCTTCTCTAGGATGAATTCCTCCTTCCCTAGGAATGTAAGGCTCATTTACAAGTACAATAACATCTTTCTCGTCGACCACTGCTACACTAAAATTCCACGCAGTGCCTTCTATGCCCAAACAATACACACAACCCACCCTAGAGGGCTATAAAAATAGTCTAATTTTTATATAATTTTCTTCTCCAAATCAAAAATCTTAGTTAAATTAATTTCAAACGCTACCACAGGATTTGATAGTTTAAACCTCTCTAGTACTTCTGGATGTATTTCTCCAAACACTCCAACATTTTTTCCTTTTACAATAATATCTGCCCTTCTACCTTTAATAAAGGCATTATCCGCGCTTTCTGATACATCCCATTCGAGATTCAACTCTTTCATGAGGCTTTGTATAACGCTTCTAATTTCAGCAAAGTTAGCCTTAGCATGAGTTATGCACGCACACAATTTAAGTTCGTTCTTTAAACCTACCACAACATCTCCTATTTCAAATATCCTCTGTGGCATTGGATAGTGTTTGTTTAAAGATAGTAATTCTAGCAACTTTGGTAACAGATCTGTTCTAATAATCGTGTGTTCCTCAGTTAAAGGATGCATAACTGGTACATAGTCATCCCAAGGTTTACCTTCTCTATTCATAAATTTATACTGGATCTTCTCATTAGTTAGAGTGAATGTTATCACCTCAAGAAATCCTAGGCCAATCATAATCTCTCTAACTATATCTTTTAGATCATTCCAAATGTGACTTTCTCCAATCGTATTAGTTCTTGGATATCTTGGTTCAATTCTATCATAACCATACCCTATGGCAATGTCTTCTATTATATCCCACTCATGCATTATATCAGCTCTGTAGGGTGGTATTTTCACTTCAATTTCATTGTTCATGATTTTTACACCAAATCTCATTCTTTCCAATGATGTTTTTATTTCCTTATCATCCATTTCAAATCCTAGTAAGCTAAAAACTTCGTTTTTTCTTATTTTCATAATTTTTGGGGATAAATCTGGAGTGGTTATTTTTCTATCTTGATAAACTATATCCACACTTTCTATAACTCCGCCTCTGTCAGCCAGCATTGTTGCTAATATGTTTAACGCTCTATCAACATTTTCATCAAAACCCGTTACATCAATAAATATGTTTCTCGTATCTTCAGTAATTCTTGTCTTCTCAGCATTTATAATAGGTGGAAAAGATATAGCATCCCCATCAGAGTCAATTATCATTGGATATTTTGTTTTTCCCTCCAAAATAAATCCAAATTCTAAACCTTTGGGATGACTATCCAAAATTTCTCTAACAGTCATTTCTTTGCTGAAGTCTAACGGTACAAAACTAAAACTTCCATCTACTGCAGTGTATCTAAGCGGAAATCTGAACTTATCAAAATCATGTAATCCTATGGCCATTTTTCTTCTATTTCTTCCAATAGTCCAGTGTAAATCCTCCTGAAGTTCTATTAAAGATTTTATCACTTCGTCCGTTAATTTTATGTTTTTTACAACACAACCGGCAATTCTGGGCCTTACATCCTTAACTGAGGGATCTACATAAATTTTCCAATTTCCCTTCACAACATTATAGTCTTTGTAACCTTTCTCGATGTCTAAAAAACCTCTTAAAGCTCTAGCTACACCTTCTATCGAATATAGGTCTGGTCTATTAGGAAAGAATTCTACATCAACGGTTTCATCAGTAATTCTTTCAATGCTACATCCGATCATAGGTAATTTTTCAATTATACTATTTATATCAACTCCCACTAATCTCTCCAACTCTTTTACATCAAGCGATATCACTGGCACTTAAAATCACCTATTCTCTAGCTTTTAAATTATACAAACTCGGAAAACTTCTAAGCCAATTTATATCTGGCATATATAATTTCCTAAGAT
The DNA here is from genome assembly GCA_964498465.1 of uncultured archaeon. Classification (GTDB taxonomy): domain Archaea; phylum Halobacteriota; class Archaeoglobi; order Archaeoglobales; family Archaeoglobaceae; genus CAZCHG01. Next base: position 27,493 of record CAZCHG010000006.1, read on the forward strand.
CTTTTAAACCTAACTTAAGCATGGCTAGCCTGCCTATTCCTAAACCCCAAGCTAAAACTTTTCCCTTTATACCTAGTGGCTCGGTTACTTCTTTTCTAAATATGCCAGCTCCTCCTAACTCAATCCATCCAAGATCTTCAACATAAACTTCTGGCTCAACACTAGGCTCAGTATATGGAAAGTACCCTGGTCTGAATCTTACATTTTCGAATCCCATTTTTGCAAAGAATTCCTTCAACAAACCTAGCAAATCTCTGAATCCAACATCTTCATCCAAAACTACTCCTTCGAGCTGATCAAATTCCGGCAAATGTGTAGCATCTATTGCTTCTCTTCTATAGACTCTGTCTATACAAAATGCTTTAACTGGAGGATTTGGATTTTCTGCTAAGTATTTTATAGTTATTGCAGTAGTATGTGTTCTTAGAACCAGTTGCTGAGCTTTTCTAATATCCCATACACCTCCCCAGCCAGTAGATCCAGTTATCCATCCATTTTCATGTGTATTTTTCACTTTTTCAACAATATCCGAATCTAAATCCACAAACTTGTTTAAATAAAATGTATCCTGCATGTCTCTAGCAGGGTGATCTTGTGGTTGATATAACGCATCGAAATTCCAAAATGCTGGTTGTACATAATGACCTTTTATTTCTGTAAACCCCATTTCCAGAAATATTTTTCTGCACTCTCTAATTATTTTTTCATAAGGATGTATTTTTCCCACAAAAATTTCCTTTGATGGTATTCTTATGTCATACTCCAGAAATGTTTTATTTCTCCATTTTCCAGATATTATTAAATCTGGTGTTAAATCAGATATATAATCTTTAATTTCAACTTTTGGCTTACCTAAAATTTCTATAAAGATCTCTTTAGTTACATCCTGATCGACTAGCTTTCTTTTTATTAAGTTTTTTAGTACGTTTGCTTCAACGTTTTGCCATTTGCCAAGTTTAATCAAATTTAATGCTTGTCTTTCTTCTATGTTTACATTTTTTACTAGTCTAATTTTTCCATTCTTTATTTCAATGGCATCTTTTCTTTTTAACCAACCTACTGCTATCTTAACTGCATCGCTTCCCAATACTTTCTCTAAATCTTTTATATTTACCTCTTTTTTTTCTTTAAGTAAATCTAGTACTTTTTCCTCCGGAAGTCCTTCTTTTAAATATTTTTCTCCCTCATTAGTTAGAAAGTACTTCCTTTTTTCAACACTTTCAACTTTTGCAATTCCTTTACTTTGTAAAAGATGTGCAGCCTTCAAAACAGCATCCTTATTTAGCTTTGTAACTTCAGACACTTCCGATAACTTATATTTCTTGCCTAACTCCAAAGACATTATTAAAGCAACTTCATTCTGTGTGTACATACCCACTACCTTCTTCTTTTACGTCTAAAATTTCCAAAAACTTCTGTATACTTTAATTCCTCAGGTTTCAGTATTAATTATCGCTGTCTTTTAAATTATTTACTCTTTAAAAGATAGCTCTCCAAGAAAAATTCTTAACCCCAAATTAATTTTATAATTTTATTAAAAATTTTTAATTTTGTATCACAATTTTTCCAATTCTGTCGATTTTTCCAGCAATATTCAATTAAATAAACACTATTCGTAACTATATTCTCATAGTGCTGCCGATTTACGGATTTACCCTTCAACAAGCTTTTCAAAAAATCCAGTTAAACTCCCAATTTGGGAATTAAAGTGGTCACTCATATCGTAAAATTTAAAACTTAACTCGATAAAAAACAAGAATTGATAAAAATAGGGCCGGTAGCTCAGCCAGGAAGAGCAGCGGGCTCTTAACCCGCCGGTCGGGGGTTCAAATCCCTCCCGGCCCGCTGAATATAAACCTTACGGAATTTTCTGGCCAGCACATCCTGGCAGCTTTTCCTGGCCAGATCAGGAACAGAGCAGCATACCAGGCCAGTGACCAGAAAGATGACACAGGAATGTCACTCTCATGAACTCTAGCAGCGTGACACACTTTCACCTGAGCAATCACCTCGCACACTGTTCCTGAAATTAGAACCCCTGCAACCCAGTGCTTTTTCCACAATCTCAGCTATTTTCATGAGAAACGGGCATCTCTCACAGCTTTTATATCCTGTTTCTGCAAGCCTGAAAAGCCTGAAATAGTAAACCTAACTCTCCCTTCCTTTCCTTGTCACCCTTCCGCACCTCGCAACAAGTCCTGCTGAAGCAAGTGTTTTAAGAACCCTGCTCAGAACCTTGTTGAGGCTCCTGCTGTTGACATCGAATTCAGGAGAATCCTTCACACCTTCCTTTATCTCTGTGAATCTGAGAGACCTTTCGGCCCTTGCCAGAACCCTGCAGACCTCGCAGCATCTTTCAAGGTTTACCTTTCCAACCCTGAACCTCATTATCCTTTTTATCTCATCCTCGGTGTAAACGGGCATGCTCTGCTCAAAACTTTTTTCCAGAGCTCTTTTATCCTTCTGAGCCTCATGAAGTACTCGGGCTTCCCGGAAATACTTCTGAGAATCTCAATCTCACCTAGAATTTCATCAATCACGTTATCACCCGTTCAGTCACCAGGTTTAGAATGGAGATTGTGCACAAAAGCCAGGCCAAAATTGAACACGTAAAACAGGTTCCACACGTGGCACCGGCGAGGGTTTTAAAATCGCAACCTATAATCTCTGCTTTAAGCTCACAGTTTTTATAATGCTAAAGATTGAGATGGGCGGGATTCTCTCAAGATGCATAAAAAGGGTGAAACGCTCTGGAAGCTCTCTCAGGGTTATAATTCCGAGCCCGATAGCAAGATACCTTGGGCTCAGGGAAAATGACGTTATTTGCTTCTTTCCAATAAAAGGTGCATGTGCAGGGTTTGCAAAGATCGAGAGAATTGATGATGTCTTCAGCAAGCTCGGCAATTTAGTGGAGATAGACTCAAGGATTGCAGGGGAGATAAGGAGAAGAATAGAGATCAGGGAAATTATTGACAGGCTTCTCGATGAGATATCCGCGGCAATCTGGAAGTTATAAGAGAGCTTGAGAGAATAAAAGATGAGCTGGAAAGAAACATTTCAGTTCTGAAAACTTTTGGTGACAGAAGAATGTAACTTCACAGGTGCAAATAACTACTTCGTCGAGATTCTGCTTGAGATTGAGGCTGAGTGGGAAGAGGAGTTTCAGGGGGTTCTTGATTACATCAGGTGTCTCAAGGAGAGAAGGAAAAGAATGGTAAAAAGCACTGAAAAACATTGAGAACTGGATAAAGAATGGATCAATATCCAAGGGAGTTGCCATAGGAGTTCCTGTATGGATTGCGAGTGAGCTTGCCAAGAGAAGGATGAAGATTCTCAGAAAGATCATTAAATGAGGTCAAATGGTAGTTGTACGGTATAGTACCCAAAAGGCATAAATATATTCTGGTTAGATTATAAAAAATGGTATGCCCTTATTGTGGGAGCGGGAGGACAATAAAGAAGGGCAAACCGTATGGGAAGCAAAGATATTACTGCAAGGATTGCAAAAAGTTTTTCAGTGAAAATCCAGTGAAAAGAAAATGTTATCCAAAGGAATACAAGATTAAGGTTGTCAGAACTGCTATAAGGGTTGGAGTTAGTGAAGCAAGGAGGATATTTGGTCATTCTCCTTCAACAATTTATCAGTGGATGAAAGAACTCCACAGAGAAATTAAAGATGAGTTAAACTGTAAAAAAGGGAAGTTAAGGAGAAGGTGCTGAGAGATGAAACTCACGTGGAAGTGGATGAGATATGGCATAAGAGGAAGTTTGTTGTTTATTTTGCGA
>CAZCHG010000007.1:0-31054 GCA_964498465.1 uncultured archaeon
GCCAGTCCACTTATTTTGAACCATGGATGATCGGCTAAAAGTTGGATAAATCTTTGACCAACCATTCCTGTTGCTCCTAATATTGCTACTTTGTACTTCATGATTTTTCACCAATCTAAAAAACTTTTTAGGAAATTAATAAATTTCTGTTCTTATGGAGGGTGCAGTGTTAACAAAGGAGGAAATAAGAAAAAGAATCCTTAACAAGGGCCTAATTAAAGAATACATAGATCTTGAAAAGCAACTTCAGCCCAATGGATTCGATTGCACATTAAATAAAGTTTTTAAATTAACTGAAGCGGGAAAGATAGACTTTTCAAATAAGGAAAGAAAGATACCTAATGTTACAGAGCTAAAATTTGAAAATGAGTGGGTATATTTGCCTAGGGGTGTGTACAGAGCAGTAATAAATGAAATTGTAGATCTTGGAAATGATTTAATGGCAATAGGAAGACCTAGAAGTAGTTTGGTTAGATCTGGAGCTACAGTCTTAACAGCGGTTTGGGATGCTGGGTACAAAGGTAGAAGTGAAGTAGGATTGGTTGTTTACAATGAAAACGGAATATGGTTGAAAAGAAATGCAAGAATAATGCAACTAATTTTCATAAAATTAAGCGGAGAAACTGAACCCTATAGAGGAAAATTCTACGGCGAGAATATATAGCTTTGAAATCCGAGCTATGAAATTAAGAGAATGGCTAAAAATTTACAGGAATTTGGCAAAAGATCTAAACATAAACGAAAGCTTGGATTACCTTGCAAGAGATATAATTTTCAAACTTGGAATAGGTAAATTACTAAATTCTGATGTATTAAAAGCGAAAATAAAGGGTAAAACTGTAGCTGTAGTTGGGTTATGTATAACAAAAAAAGAATTACAAAGCATAAACGAAGAAGTCGTGATTACTTCTGGAAAAAGTATAGTAAAGGTAAGGGAATATGATGCAAATTTTGTACCAGATGTACACGTAACCGATTTGGAAGAAGAAGAGGAAATTATTGTTAATTTGGAAAAAAACGGATGCATACTGGTTATACATGCACATGGGGATAATATAGAACGAATAAGAAAGATCGTACCGAAATTGTCAAGTTTTGTTGCGACAACTCAAGTACAACCTATTAAAGGTGTTTATAACTTTGGTGGCTTTACCGATGGAGATAGAGCTGCAATTATTGCTAAAGTTATGCAAGCTAAAGCGATTAAGCTTTATGGATTCGATTTCAAAAAAGTTGACAATCCTTTAAAAAGACGAAAAATGAAATGGGCAAAAATCGTGCTAGCGAAGGAGAAATTATTTGATATTGTTTAATTCAGTAAATTACTTTCCATTTGGTTAATATTCCAGTTCCAATTTTTTCAAAGGAAATCAATTGCAGTTTAATAGGAACATCAAATGATTTTCCATCAACAACTGTCGGGGCTTTACTTCCACCGATTATTATGTTCCCGTAGTAAATGTAAATCTCATCGACAAGTTTCTCCTTAAGCAAACCGTAGTTTAATGTAGCTCCTCCCTCAACCATAACCTTCTTTACCCCTTGATTATGCAAGTATTCCATAAGCTCTCTTAAGTTAACTTTATTTTCTCCAAAGACAACAACCTTCGCCTTTCTTTTGACAGCTTCAATTCTTTTGGGATCTGCAAGTTTAGAAACTGCAACAATAGTTTCACTTTCTTCGCTCAGAACTTTTGCATTAATTGGAATTCTACATTTGCTATCGACAATTACTCTGATAGGATTCTCGCTTAAACCCCTCTTAATTCTTTCCTCTCTTAGTTTACTGCTTTTTACTGTTAGTTTTGGATCATCACTTAGAACTGTTCCTATTCCAACCATTATAGCATCACTTTTAGCTCTAAGCTCGTCAACTCTTTCCAAATCTTCTTTGCACGATATTCTAACCTGTACTCTGCTTTCATTGCTAATTTTTCCATCAGCACTAGCTGCAATATTTATGAAAACAAAAGGCTTCATATTTTCAGTAATTTTTCAAGCTCATCTGCAGCAGAATCTACAAGATTTTTTGATTTTCCAGATATTATTATTTCTACCATGTTCTCTTTTGGATATGAACCAATTTCTACTTCTTTATGCTTTCTAACAATTTTGTTAAGAATTTCTAAGATTTCTTCCTCCTTTTTACTGGTTATCAACTTTCTTTCATAATATTTCTCCTTTATTTCGATATTTTTTAGAAACTCATCAAGAACTGCCATCATTTCACTAGGAACTCCAGGCATAACCACTACATTATCTATAATAAAACCTGGAGCTACTCCTTTTTTGTTTTCCAGAACCTTGCAACCCTCTGGCAGCTTGCAAATCTTTTCAATAACTTTTTCATTGCTGGTTTTCTCTTTTACAAGCTTAACGGCATCATCGTTAAGCACGAGTTTTTTGTTCAATCCTTTTGCAACACCCTCTGCAGTAACATCATCAGGAGTAGGACCTAAACCACCTGTCACTAAAACTAAATCAAAATTCTTTGCAGCTCTGCCAATCTCATGTGAGATCTCATTAACATCATCTGGAACCGTGATAATTCTTTTTATACTGTATCCAAGTTCTGTTAGTTTTTTTGCTATGTAAGCAGCGTTTGTGTTTATAGTTTTGCCCTTTAGCAGCTCATTTCCAACTGATATTATGCAGACGGACATTGCAACACCCGATTTTATTTTACGAGTTCGAGATCTTTTAAAATTTCATTGACATTTAAGTTTCCATCAAATACTTTTCTTACTTGCCCTTCAAGGTAAACAAAATCATCCTTTATTTCTATATATAGTTCTCCACCATCGGTTAGAACTTTTACGTAATTGGATGTGATATTTAATCTATTTAATAAATAAACGGTAGCACCGCATCCAGTTCCACAGCTCAAAGTTAAATCTTCTACGCCTCTTTCATAAGTTTTCACAAAAACGATATCCTTTGAAATTATTTTAACAAAGTTAACGTTTGTACCTTCTGGGAAATTTTGTTTATCAAATCTAATTTTTCTTCCAACATTTTTTAAGTTAAAATTGAAATCATCAACTATTACCACTGCATGGGGTACACCCAATCTTAAAGCATAAATTTTGAAATTTCGGGAGCAAACATTTATCTCCTTTGACCATGGAATTGAATTAGATTTGCTTGCTGGAATTTCAGTCCATGAAAGCCTCGGTTTACCTAATTTTACTCTTGTGTACTCATTTTTCACTTCAACTTTAACTATGCCAGCTTTAGTCTCTATGTTAAATGCATTTTTCGAAAATTTCAGTTTTTCAGCGAGATATCTTGCTAGACATCTTATTCCATTTCCGCACATTTCCGCTTCACTACCATCACTATTAAAGTACCTAAACTTTGCATCAGACAATCTTGACTTTTGAACAAAAATCACACCGTCTGCACCAACTCCAAGTTTTCTATGAGCAATTATTTTCACGAAGTCTGGTTTTTTATCCTCTGGAATTAAGGTTTCATTAAGTTCATCAATTATGATAAAATCGTTTCCATTTCCATGCATTTTTGTAATTCTTATAATACTGGGAACGTTAAAATTCTCAGAAGTTTGCATCGAACTTCTCAAACCTCCTGATGGTCTCTTTAAAATTCTCAGCGACTTTTTTTGGATTATCTGATAGATATATACTTCTTCCAACAATTATATAATCCGCTCCAGCTTTCAGAGCATTAATAACTTCTCCTCCTTGAAATCCTATACCTGGTGAAAGTATCTTTAAATCACCTACTATTTCTTTAATTTTCCTAATTTTCCAGGGTTTTGTGCCAGGAACAACAACTCCATGGCATTTGAGCTTTTTTGCGATTTTTGCAATTTTATAAGAAGGAAATCTTATATCAGTTTGGGTTAAGTCTACTAGAACATAAATTTCTCCGTTGTAGTCATTGGAAACATTAACTAAATCTGCTAAGGTTTTTTGACCCACAATTCCATGCACTATTACACCAACTGCACCACTTTCGAATGCAATTTTTGCGATTTCCACTGAAATTTCGGGAATATCTGCTATTTTAAAATCTGCAATCACTGGCTTTATCTTAGATACCTCGTTAACTATGTCGATGCCAAATTTTAACACTACAGGGTAATTTATTTTAACAAAATCTATACTATTCTTAACTTCTTGGAGAATTTTGCACATTTTATCCTTTTCAAGCACATCCAATGCAAGTACCAGTTGTTTTTGCATCGAATGAAAGAAAGACACTCAGGTTGTAATACTTTTTCTATGAACCTTTTATGCTGATTATACTAAAATAACCCAGCATAGAAGTTAAAGATTTAAAAAACATTTAAAAGTTTAAGAACTGAATAAGAGAGAAGTTCAAGTTTACAGTGAAATCTTTCGATCATGAGGTGATCAGAGTTGGGAGAATTTTCTAGCATTTACGACCCATTCAAGGTTGAAAAGGAAATTTTCAGATTCTGGGAGGATAATAAAATTTATGAGAAGGTCAAAGAGAGAGGAACAAAAGTCTTTTTCTTTGTAGATGGACCTCCGTACACTACTGGAAAAATACACCTTGGTACAGCTTGGAATAAAATAATAAAGGATACAGTGTTGAGATACAAAAGAATGAGCGGTTTTAAAGTGACTGATACACCAGGATGGGACATGCATGGTTTACCCATTGAAGTGAAGGTTGAACAAGAAATTGGAATTAAAACAAAAAGAGAAATTGAGAAATTTGGCATAGATAAATTTGTAAAGAAGTGCATGGAATATGCATTGAGGAACAAAGACTTAATGACAGAGCAATTCAAAATGCTTGGAATTTGGATGGATTGGGAAAAACCCTACATGACTATTACTGCTAATTACATTAATTCTGCTTGGTGGACAATAAAGAAAGCAGAAGAGAAGGGATTGCTGGAAAAGAAAATGATGGTGGTTAACTGGTGTCCCAGATGTGAAACTGCTCTAGCTGATGCAGAAGTAGAGTACAAAGAAATAGAAGATCCCTCAATTTACGTTAAATTCAGAATAATGGGTAAATTGGATACGTACATAGTAATTTGGACAACTACCCCATGGACTTTGCCAGCAAACATGGCCGTAGCTGTACATCCAGAATTGGAGTACGCTTTGGTTGAAGTTTTCAGAAAGGATAACAAATTTGAAAGAATTATAGTTGCAAAAGATCTGGTAGAAGAAGTGGTGAGTAAAGGTCAATATAAATCTTGGAAGATAATTAAGACAATGTATGGTAAGGATTTAGTAGGAATTGAGTACGAACACCCATTACTTGATGAAGTTCCTGAGCATAAAAAGTGGAAGCATAAAATATATGCTGCAGATTTTGTTACAGCGGAAAAAACTGGATGTGTACACATAGCTCCAGCGCATGGGCAGGAGGATTATGAATTAGGAGTAAAAGAAGGACTGGAGATATTTAATCCGGTTGATGATAGAGGAGTGTACACGGAGTTAGGTGGAAAATATGCTGGAATGAATGTCAGAGAAGCGAACAAAGTGATTATAGAAGATTTGAGAAAGAAAGACCTTCTGCTTTATGAAGGAAAAGTTTTGCATAGATATGGTCATTGCTGGAGATGTAAAACACCAATAATATACAGAGCCACGGAACAGTGGTTCTTAAAGATATCCAAGCTCAGAAATAAAATGATTGAGGAAATTGATAAGGTAAAATGGATACCAGAATGGGCAGGAGCATCAAGATTCAAAGACTGGGTCAGCAATGCAAAAGACTGGTGCATAAGTAGGCAAAGATATTGGGGGATCCCTTTACCCATCTGGATATGCGAAAAATGTGGAAATATGAAGGTAGTCGGAAGTATAGACGAAGTCCCTTGGAACACAGATTTGGATTTACATAGGCCAAAGATAGACCAGGTGACATTTACATGTGAATGCGGAGGCAAAATGAAAAGAGTACCAGATGTGTTTGATGTTTGGTTTGATAGTGGTGTAGCTTCTTGGGCAATATTCGGATATCCTAAGAATGCCGAGGAATTCTCAAAACTTTGGCCAGTAGATTTTATAACAGAGGGTCACGATCAAACAAGAGGTTGGTTTTATTCGCAATTAGGAGCAAGTATCATTGCTTTTGATAAAGCCCCTTACAAAACTGTTCTGATGCACGGATTTACACTTGATGAGCACGGAAGAAAAATGAGTAAAAGCCTTGGGAATGTTGTAGAACCTGAAGAGGTTGTAAACAAAGTAGGTGTAGATAGCTTTAGGTTGTACATGCTATCTTCAGCTCTGTGGGAAGACTTAAGGTTTAGCTGGGATGAAGTTAAAAACATAAACAGAATACTCAACATATTTTGGAACTCCGCCAGATTTGCATACATATATATGGATTTAGACAAGTTTAGGGAGGTACCAATAGATAAGGTAAATCTTAGCATTGAAGATAAGTGGATCTTGTCAAAAATTGAAACGATCAATGAACTTGCGCTGGAAGCATATGAAAATTACCAGTTACATAAAGTAGTAAAGTTATTCTCTGATTTTGTAGTTGAAGATTTCAGCAGATGGTATATACAGCTAATAAGACCTAGAGTATGGGAAGAAGCAGACTCTCCATCCAAGATAGCAGTGTATGCAACAATTCTGAGAGTTATTGAAAAGTTGGTAAAGATAATGGCACCATGTATGCCTTTCCTGTCTGAATGGCTTTATCAGAACTTTGTAAAGAGATTTAAGGATGGAAAAGAATCCGTATTCTTGGAAGAATTTCCAAAACCATGCAAGGAGTATATTGATCGTGAATTAGAGGAGAAAATGAATATAGCTAGGGAAATTTTTGAAGCAGTAGGTTTTGCCAGACAAAAAGCCAAAAGAAAGTTTAGATGGCCATTGAGAAAGTTAATAATAGAATCTACCGAGGAAAAAGTAAAAAGAGCTGTTGAAGATTTAAAGGACATAATCAAAAGTCAATGCAATGTAAAAAGCGTTGAAGTTGTTGAAAGTTTTGAAAAGGAACTAGTTGTAAAGCCGAATTATAAAGTATTGGGTCCTGTTTTGAAAGATAGGATTAAAGAGTTTGCAAATTACATTGGTGGATTAAGCAAGGACGAGTTAAAGGAATTACTGGGTAAGGAAAAGCTAGAATTCCAAGGACATGAATTAAAGCCAAAGGAGGCGTTAATAGTTGAATACAAAGTACCGGAAGGTTATGAATATGCAGAATTTACTAAGGGAATAGTTTACATTTACACAGTTATCGATGAAGAGTTGAAAGCTGAGTGTTATGCCAGAGAGGTAGTAAGAAGAATTCAAGAAATGAGAAAAGAGCTGGATTTGAGGGTTGACGAATTTATTGAGGCTTATATTGATATGAATCAGGATGTTATAAAAGGATGGGAAGAATACATAAAACACGAGACTAGAGCTGTGAAGTTAAACTTTGGCAGGCCAGAAGGATTTATAAAGGAATGGGAATTTAATGGTATGAAGGTGAAAATTGGTATAAAAAGAAGAGGGCTTGAGCATGTTTCCAATCAATCCGAAACAGATGAAAAGATTAATGAAGCAAATGGGAATAGAACTGGAGGAAGTGAAAGCTTATGAAGTAGTAATAAAAACATCCGATTTTGATTATGTTTTTAAAAATCCAAACGTTACAAAAATAAAAGCAAAGGGTCTTGAGACATTTCAGATAGTTGGAGAATACGAAATTGTAAAACATGAAGAAAAAGAGGAAGTAACTATAAGTGATGAAGATGTTAAATTAATAATGGAACAAGCTAATGTTAGTGAAGAGGAAGCAAGAAAAGCTTTAGAAGAAGCAAAAGGAGATTTGGCTGAAGCTTTGCTTAAATTACAATCTAAGTAATATGCAACCTCCAGTAGTTCTGGTAAGGGGTAAGGAAAACTTTCTAGTAGAAAGGTTTGAAGGAGAATTACACACACATAAAGGAGTTATAAAACTGGAGGAATTAAAAAATAAAAATTTTGGAGACTTTGTAGAAACACACCTTGGAGTTAAATACAAAATTTTACCATTTAGACCATTTGACTTTTTTAAACACTTTAAAAGAAGCGCAACACCAATCATGCCAAAAGACATTGGAGCAATAATAGCTTACACAGGTTTATCTCCAGATTCTTTAGTTTTGGATGCAGGGACAGGAACAGGAATGACTGCAGCATATCTTGCGTACTTTAACAAGTTTGGGAAAGTAGTTACTGTTGAAAAAAGAAAAGAATTTGCAAAAATAGCGATGAAAAATTTTTCGCTAGCGAAGCTAACTAACATATATCAGATTATTGGCGATGTGTTATTTGTTGCCAAAGGTTTTAAGAAAAAGTTTGATTTAATAGTTCTAGATATGAAAAACGACGTTGAATTTATACCAACAGCAAAAGAAATACTAAAAGTTGGAGGATATCTCGTAGTTTACAATCCATACTTTGAACAGACAAAGAAAGTCTATGAAACTATGCAAGAATTTGGCTTCTGTGAAATAGAAAGTTTTGAATTAATAAAAGTTGATTTAGAATTTAGAAAAGTTGGAACTAGACCAAAAACTGCAGTTTGGCATACTGGTTTTTTGACTATTGGTAGGCTGGCTTAATGACTTAAGTATTTCTCAGCAGTTTCCATAGCTCTTGCTGTTAAAGCTACAGAGTTCTCTAGATCTCTAATGTCTATGACTTCAACAGGGGTATGAATGTACCTTGCTGGCACACTTATTGTGCCTGTGGGAATTCCAGACTTTGTTAGATATATTATTGCCGCATCAGACATTCCTCTTTCGGTAACCTCAAGCTGATATGGAATTTTGTTTTCCTCAGCAGTCCTCTTTAGCCACTCGAATACTTTTTTTGTTGTTATAAGACCTCTTCCTGAGGATTCAGCAATTGCAATAGCTGGACCATTGCCAAGCTTTATATCTAAGTAGGCGGATTCAGTACCAGGATGATCTGTAGCTGTGCACACATCTATAGCTATTGCAACGTTTGGGGAGATAGCAAAAGCTGAGGTTCTTGCACCTTTTAAACCTACTTCCTCTTGCACAGTACCTACTGCGTAAATTGTTGCATTACTTTTTGTTTGCTTTAACGCTTCAATCATAACTGCTATTCCAACTCTATCGTCAAATGCTTTTCCTGTGATTTTATTTTTTCCTAGTATAACTACCTTCCTGTCTATTGTTACTGGCGTACCAATATTTACACCCATTTCGAGTACCTCATCTTTCGAGCTAGCGCCAATGTCAACAAACATGTCTTCTATTTTTATAACTTTCTTTCTTTCTTCGTCTTTCATTAAATGAGGCGGTTTACAACCAATAACTCCGTAAACTTTGCCCTTACTACCGTGTAAGATAACTCTTTGGCTCAAAACTGTTTGCTCAAACCATCCGCCAATTGGAACAATTCTAAGATAACCTTTATCGTCTATGTATTTAACCATGAATCCTATTTCGTCCATATGAGCAGCTAGCATTATTTTGTAATCACTATCTCCCTTTTTTACGCAGAATATATTTCCCAATGGGTCTATCTCTATCTTATCAACGAAATCTTTCAGTTCATCTTTTATTATTTCTCTTATTTCATCTTCGTAACCACTTATTCCATGTGCATTGCTGAGCTTTTTTAGAAGCTCAACAACATTACTCGAGTACTGCATGTCTAGCCTCCAAGTCTTTTTCTGTCAATTTCTTTAGATGCATAAGCTCTGCTACAAGACCATCAAGGAATATCATTGCTGTAAGTTCAAAGAGGGTTCCAAGGGGGGCAAGGTCCGAAACTTTCTCGTCCTTGATCATTTTATCCTTTGCTTTGAGTACAATTACTATGTCACTCATTTTTGCCAAAGTTGACTTCTCATTTCCAGTAATAGCGATTAACTTTGATCCAATTAAGTCCTTAGCTTTTTTACTTATGTTTACAACAGATGTAGTTTCTCCAGAACCAGAAATGGAGATAAGCAAATCTTTTTTACTAATTCTTGGAGTAACAGTTTCTCCAACAACGTAAACTTTGTATCCGAGATGCATTAATCTCATTGCGAAAGCTTTTGCAATAAATCCACTTCTTCCAGCACCCATTACGAATATGTTTTCTGCAGTCTCAAGGGCAGTAATAAATTCGCTGATTTTATCTAAGTCTAGATTTTCCATTAGGTTTTTAATTTGATTTTGGATGCATTCAAGAAATTGACATAGTTTTCTGCCCAAAACTCCCTCCCAAATTTCATTTCCAATTATTAATCGGCAAGTCTTTAGCTTTTGTTGGGGTTTCTGCTCTTCAGATGCAAGGACGACTGCGGAAGTTTCCTTTAAACCCAACTTTTTCAAAAGTTGAGGTTTTTTCATAGGTATTGTCAGAAGGAACGGGCAAATCCAGTATAAAAACTTACCTTTCCAATATTTTTTAACTAGATTATTATAATAACTTTTAAATTTCATAAGATTAGATCACTCCACTATCAAACTCCCTATAATATATTTAATAAAGTTAAATTTTACTATTCTCTTTCCAGTAGAACCTCTAGAAAGTATGCAAAATAAAAATAAGAGATTATACTTGCCATGTTCTCTAATGAGAACTTAAAATTCTTAAGTACATTACTGTTCAATTTAATAAAAACACATTTTATTATAATTCAAAAATTAAATTAAAGGCAACCTTAAAAATTTCAATACTAAAGATTTTTTTGCATAAATTATTTTTCATTTTTTATTAAATTATTTAAATGTTAATTTAATTTAAATTTTACAATTTTTGTAAATTGATAATTTAACCAGATATCAGCCTAATTGAAGACTTTGGCGTGCAAGTTTATAGATTAATTAATTCAGACTAGTTTGGGAGCTTGTAATTTAAAAATATGAAGTATATATTCTCTGAAGTGAGCCAATTGCATCAGTCGAAAAGTATTTATCTAATGTTTCTTTTGTTTGAATCGTGAAAGCTAGTGACATAATGACGAAAAACGTTATTTATGCAACCTTGCCAAGCAGCAGGGAGAAAGTTTTGAACCTTTTTAAAAAGTATGGGATATCCGCAGTTCCAGTAGTTAAAAATGACGAAGTTGTAGGGATTGTAACGAGGAAAGATATACTAAGAAAAATAGATGAGGATCAACTAGCTTTATTAATGACTCCAAACCCTGTAACTGTTCAGCATGATGAATCGCTAAGAAAAATAGTTGATATATTTGTTAATACGAGATTTAAAAGATTACCAGTTGTTGATGGAAAAAAGCTAGTTGGTATAATAACTGTTAGAGATGTTGTAAAGCTTATAGCTGAGAAAAACATTGATAAAAGTGTTAAGGATTATATAACACCCTCAGCTGTTTGTGTTTGGGAAGAAACACCATTAAATGTTGTAGGAGAAATAATGAGAGTTAGTAACACTGATTTCTGCATAGTGCTAAACAGCAACTCTGAAATTTCTGGCTTAATTGATGAGAAAATTATGCTTACTGAGTCTTTGATTGAGGAATTTATAGAACAGCATCAGTACTCATCATCCAGTGATACAGACGATTTGTGGAGTTGGAGTGCTGTTAGAGATTATACTGTAAAATATTTTGAGGTTAGCGTATTAAAATTACCAAGAGATCCAGTTAAAAAGTTCATGAAAGAAGCTACGTACGTGTATCCACAGACAAGTGTCTCTAAATGTGCTAGAAAAATGGTAAAGAATGATTTGGATCATGTTCCTGTTTTGGACTCTGAAAACAGGGTAATTGGTCTGGTTACTGATAAGAATTTGATAAGAGTATTACTGGAGAGTAATGAAGTTTAAAAATAAGAAGGAAATCAGGGAATACGTTTGGAAGACTATAGAAAAATATGCTACCTTTCCTTTCCCGGTAAAAGGGAGAATACCAAATTTTGTTGGAGCAAAAAAGGCGTGTGAGAAAATTAGAGAAATAAAGAAGTTCAAAGAAAGTAAAATTGTCTTTAGTGCCCCAGATTCCCCA
The DNA here is from genome assembly GCA_964498465.1 of uncultured archaeon. Taxonomy (GTDB): domain Archaea; phylum Halobacteriota; class Archaeoglobi; order Archaeoglobales; family Archaeoglobaceae; genus CAZCHG01. Next base: position 11,935 of record CAZCHG010000007.1, read on the forward strand.
CTAAAAAGAATTAGGGAAATTACGCTGGAGGAGGGAAAGCTTTTACTTGTAGCTAAGCCACACTTAAAAGGTTTTCTTTTACTCAAAGGTGATCCAAAGAAGTGCTCCACTATTTCGGGAATGTTAAAATATGGTACTGAGGTAAATCTGAGAAGTTTTAATCTCGGAAAAGTAGGAGTTTTTGTGCAAGGATGTGTTGCAGTGGATCTAAATGGTAACAGAATAGGAAAAGGGACTGGTTATGGAGACAAAGAATTTAGTCTGCTTAAACAGCATAACTTACTGGAAAATGACGCTATAAATGTGGTTGTGGCTCATGACTGTCAAGTTTTTGATGATTTCAGTTATTTAATGGGCCCACATGATGTTAAAGCTGATGTAATTCTCACACCTACCAGAATAATATGGTGTAAAACTTAATTAGTTTACAAAATTGTAAAGTGTATCTCTTTGCTTAGGTATCCTTTTACATCTCATTATTAGCTCTTTTAAGATCTCAGGAGTTAAACTTTCCAAACCCTCTGATCCAGCAGCTTTTGAAATATTTTCCTCCATTAAAGTACCCCCTAAATCATTTGCACCAGTGTTTAATGCGGCTTGGGCTAATTTTATACCCAGTTTAACCCATGATGCTTGTATATTTTTGATTTCTGGGTATAGGATTATTCTGGAAAGAGCTATAACAAGTAGATCTTCAAAACCACATGAACCCTTTGCTATTTTACCTAGCAAATTATTTTTCCACAAAAATGGGAGGGGAATAAATTCTGTGAAACCACCAGTTCTTTTTTGTATCTCTTTTATTAGTAAAATATGCCTAATTCTATCTTTCCAGCTCTCTATGTGACCATACATCATTGTAGCTGTGGTAGGAATGCCTAGTTTATGAGCTGTAATTATTATTTTTATCCACTCTTCGGTTGAAATTTTATTTGGACATATGATTCTCCTAATTTCATCATCTAGTATCTCAGCCGCAGTTCCAGGAATGGAATCTAAACCCTCACTTTTTAACAGCTTAATGGTCTCCTTAACGGACAAGCCACTGTTTTTTGCCATGTGAAATATCTCCATGGGTGAGAAGGCGTGAATATGTATATCTTCCGATACTTCTCTTATTGCACGCAGAATTGACAGGTAAAATTCTACATCAGCTTTAGGAATTAACCCGCCTTGTACGCAGACTTCTGTACAGCCAAAATCTAAAGCCTCTTTAACTTTTTCTTTTATTATCTTTAATCCTATTATGAATCTTTTCTGTCTACTGAACGAGCAAAATGAGCAATTACAAAAGCATATGTTTGTAAAATTTATGTTTCTGTTAACTACAAAGGTTACAACATCTCCCACAGCTTTTTTTCTAATCTCGTCTGCTTTTTTTAAAACCTCATAGGGATCTTCCAGCATATTCAAGTAAGTTTCTACTTTTTTATCAAATTTCTCTTTTAAATCCATCATCGTCCGCCAATTTTAGTATCAAATCAGATATCTCATCACTAAACCATCCCATTTTTACGAATTTTGGATAAATTGACAATCTTGGTTTTAGTACAAATTCTTTACCTAAACGTTTTTTTAACTCTTCAATGCTGGGCCATGGGTGCTCGGGATTTATGTAATCAGGTGTATAATCTGAAATACCTCCTATATCCCGTGCACCAGCTTTTATGAAGGGATATACATCTTTAACTAGGTTTGGTGGAATTTGAATTGTTACATCATCTGGTAAAATCTCTCTTGCAATTTTAACAGTATCTAGCATTTCATGCACGGTAGGACTCGGCCAATTTTCCATTGGAGTACCTTTTTTCGGAGTAAAATTTTGAATTATGACTTCTTGTATATGACCATAGTTTTCATGTAAGTCGGAAATTACTTCCAAGCTGTAAATTCTATCCTCTCTTTTCTCGCCTATACCTATAAGAATTCCAGTTGTAAAGGGAATTTTTAGCTTTCCAGCGTTTTTTATAACTTTTATTCTTTTTTCGGGTTTTTTCCCGGGACTAAATCTATGGCACTCTAATTCCACAGCTTGCTCCAACATCAATCCTAGGCTAGCGTTGTATCTTCTGAGTTTTTTCATTTCAATCTTTGAAATTACTCCTGCGTTTGTATGAGGCAAAAGACCCGTTGAAATCGCAAGTTTATTCATTTCTATTACGTAGTCTATAAAGTTTTTAAATCCGATTTCTTTTAATTTTGTTCTTATTGATTTATGGACTTCTGGTCTCTCTCCAAATGTAAATAAAGCCTCCCATGCCCTCTTGGAGCCTCTGAGAATTTTTATAACATCGTTTGGCAGAAGTAGAAAGGGATTGTCAGATCTAAATCCACAATAGGCGCATTTGTTTCTGCATCCATTTGAAAGCGGTATAAAGACATTTATTACATAAGTGACAATATTGCTCTGTGTGTGTTTGTTATCTTGATAAAATAACTGGCTAGAAAAATCATTGACACTGTATGTAGTCATCTCAATAAATTATAAATTTTTAAGTGATTTTAAAAGTATTCTTAACTTTATTGAATGAATTACAAAGATTAAATAAATAAATTTAGCTAAATTATAGGAATACAAAGATTTCCAGTAGTATTTTTCTGTGCTAAAGCTTGGAAACTCTTAATAAGAATTTTACGCTAGTTTTTGGTCTCACTTTTTATTTAATCATGCGTGATAAAAATTTAATGTAGTTGCAGAAACTTGATCAACTTTTTTATCATCTAGCATTAAGTGTAAAATAGCGAAGCACTCTTGATGATGCATACAGCTAATTTTATTTAATGGTCAGTACATGTAGTCTGAACTTTGTTTAATTTTTCAGTCTACAATTTTTTAGAGTTAAATAAATCCCATTTTTATGAAATTACAAAGAAAATTTTAATTAACCCTAAAGTAGCTATGAAAATTATGAAATCATTTAAAATTGGTAGAATTGCTGGAATTGAAGTAAAAATACACGTTACGCTTTTTATAATACTGATCATTTTAATTTACATTCTTTACACTAATCCGTTTCCTTGGGGATTTGGGAATTTAAAATATTCACCTCAGCTAAGGCTTACTCTCTCAGCTCTTGAAACACTGATGATATTTTTTGCAATATTCATTCATGAATTAGCTCACTCAATTTTTAGTAAAAAAAGCGGAATTGAGGTAAAGGAAATAGTTCTTTTTATATTTGGCGGAGTTGCTTTTTTTGAGGAAATTCCAAGAGATCCGAAAAAGGAAATAATAATATCACTTGCGGGACCTTTAGCTAGCTTTATACTAGCTTTTACTGGACTTATAATATTCTACATGGGTGTAGGAGTTATATCTAAATTCTTTAAGGTTTTTGGGTATTTTAATTTGATTTTAGCAGTTTTTAACTTAATTCCGGCATTTCCGTTGGATGGAGGTAGAATTCTAAGAAGTTTGCTTGCTTTAAAGTTTGAATATATAAATGCTACAAAAATAGCGGCGGAAATAGGTAAAGGTCTAGCAATAGTAATGGGTATAAGTGGATTGTTGGTAAATCCTTGGTTAATTCTCATAGCTTTGTTTATATATATTGGTGCAAACGAGGAAGAAAGGCTGGTTATTGTGGAGCATATGCTTAGGAAGTTAAAAGTTAGGGAAATAATGACAGAGAACCCAATAGTTGTATCACCAGAATCTACAGTTGAAGAAGTTGTAAATCTAATGTTTAAACGAAAACATTTAGGGTATCCTGTGCTAAAGGATGAAAAACTAGTAGGAATAGTGACTTTGCATGATTTAGCTAAAGCAAAACGTAATGAAAGGATAGAAAACGTAATGACACGAGAAGTAATTACCATATCTCCAGAGAAAACTGCATTTGAGGCATTCAGAATTATGAACAAGCATAGAATAGGAAGACTACCAGTGGTTGAAAATGATAAGCTAGTTGGGATAATATCCAGAACGGATCTCATGAAAATTTTAGAAATGTTCGAGGTGCTGAAAAGTGTGTGAAGATCAAAGTGGGGAGATAATTCTTATTGGTACTGCCCATGTCTCTCCTGAAAGCATTAAGGAAGTGAAGCAAATAATAGAAAATGAAAAACCAGATGCTGTAGCTGTTGAACTTTGCAATAAAAGATATAAGGCTTTAATGGGAGAAATAGAGGAAGTTTCAATTTTAGATGTCATAAAAAGAGGAGATGCTTATTTATCACTGTTCCAGATAATATTATCCTATTTTCAAAGAAAAATTGGAGAAAAATTTGGAGTTAAACCAGGAGATGAGATGCTTGCTGCCATAAAAAAGGCTAAAGAGATAAATGCCAAGATTTATTTAATAGATAGAGATGTATCGATTACATTTAAAAGACTTTGGAATTCAATATCGTTTTTTGAGAAAATAAAACTATTTATGCAAATTATAAAGGGGTTATTTGCTAAAGATGAGATAAATATAGATAAAGTTTTAAGAGAAGAGAGAACACTTGAAAATTTAATTTATGAATTCAAAAAAGTTTCTCCATCTGCAGCAAAAGTGCTTATTGATGAAAGAGACGCTTATATGGCATCAAATTTAATTGAATTAAGCAAAAAGCATAAGAAGATAGTAGCTGTAGTAGGTGCCGGACATAAAAAAGGAATTGAAAAGTTTTTAAAAGATCCAGCAAAAATCCCATCAATTGATGAACTTTTAGCTGTTAAGAAAAGTAAAATCAAGTTGCATTATGTATTTTTTGCCCTCCTGTTAGCCTTTATTTTATTTATGGCATTATCTTTACCAGTTAAAGTTTTATTAAAGGCCTTTGCCTATTGGTTTCTTATAAATGGAATTCTTGCAGCTTTAGGAGCGTTTATAGCTGGAGCTCATCCTCTTTCTATAGTTACAGCTTTTTCATGCGCATGGTTCACATCGTTAAATCCTTTTATTGCTGCAGGATGGGTATCAGGTATTGTAGAGGCTTGGATAAGAAAACCGACTTTTAAGGATCTTAAGAATATGACTAAGGTTAGTAACTTATCAGAGTTATTTAAGAATAAAGCTTTTAGAGTTCTTCTTGTTGCTGCACTGACAAATATCGGAAGCACAATTGGGACATTTCTGGCGGCCTATTTTATTTTTAAGACAATGAAAATAGATTTTATGATTATTCTAAAAAAGAAAGTTAGCTCTCTGGGATTGATTTAATTTTTTAGAAATCCCAGATTTTTTTACTGTTTCTTAGAAATGCAAAAGGCTATTTTGGCTAGAGTTAAGTTCTTTTAAAAAATAAAAAGGAAGAACAATTTTGTTTTCTACGGGTACAAGCTAACTGAAGTAAAGAGAAAATTCTAGTTAAAAATAGTTCTTTAATTCTGGTTTCGTGTCAGAATTTTTCATTTAAGTAAAAAGAAAGAAAATAAGGATAAAAACAATTATCTTCCATAGATTCCTACTAGTTCTCCGTATTGTATTATATGACCTTCCATTGCGGAGATTAACTGTTCTTTGGTTGCATCTTTAAGATCCAGAGTTGTATCTAATACGTAAACTTTAAAGAAATATCTATGTGGTTTTCCTGGAGGTGGACATGGTCCACCGTATCCGTATTTTCCAAAATCGTTTTTACCTTGGTAAGCTTTAAAGGGTTTGCTTATTTCTTTTCCTAGGGGGATGCCTTCTGGAATTTTTGAAGTAGGTGGAATGTTCCATATTATCCAATGAGTAAATGTGCCAAATGGAGCATCTGGATCGTCCATAATTATTGCTATGCTTTTTGCCTTGTCTGAAAGGTTTACTATTTCCAGAGGTGGTGAGATATCTTCTCCGTCACAGGTGTATTTTTCTGGAATTCTTTCATGATTTTTAAACACGGATTTTACTTCAATTTTTTCAGCTTTCATTACTTTTTCACCTGCTTTTCCCACACAACCTGAAAATGCTACTAAGATTGTTAAGAATACCAGGGTTATAAATGTGAACCTATTCATCTCTATTTTCTTTAGTTTTGATTTTTATTAAATTTTAGTTCGATTGGTGCTCCAGCTAGAATATTATTGTCCTCCTCAGTCTTTCAGTAAGTTCAAGACAATCTAATGATCTCCAGAATTCTGCATCCATTTCTATAAAATCTTTGACCATACTTTCTGGAATTAAATTTTCATAAGGTTTTAGTTTGCAATTTATGTATATCTTGTCAATTTCCACTTTTTTCCTAATTTTTGGATCTTTTGGATTGTCAACTATCATCATCTTTACGTTTTTTATTGGATTTAAAAGTAAATGCTTTCCTCCAAGTGAAATTCTCTCTCGTTCAGGTTCAAATTTTGCTTTTAAAAGAAGAGCTGAAGCTATACTAATCTGAACAACATTTGAGTGAGGTGTTAAGGTAAACTTTAAAAATTTAGGTCTGAGGATGCTATCTCCTTCTAAGTAACAGTAGATAAACATTTAAAAAGAATATTTTCTAAGGATTACTTAAATCTTTAGTTTCTAAAGAGAATTAATGTAACAATTTAATATTGAATTGTAATAGAGACAGTTAACTTTCAGTTAAAAATTATTAAAAGTTAAAATTTTAAAACCTTTAAGATTTACTTTTTTTAGAATATGAAGATAGTTGTAATCTCGGATACTCACATTCCAAACAGAGCAGAATGGTTACCAAAGCAGATTGATGAATATATAACACAAGGAAATTTCGATATGCTAATATGCCTAGGTGATTTAACAAATGAAGAAATATTTAACTACCTTAAGAAAATTGCCAACGAAGCTTACTTTGTTAGAGGAAACATGGATTATCTAAATTTACCTAGGCAGCAAATAATAGAAGTAGAGGGTATTAGAATAGGAGCAATTCATGGTGATGGTATATACCCCAGAGGTAACAGAAAGCAACTTGCAAATATAGCCAGAAAATTGGATGTGAATGTTTTGCTGTCTGGACATACTCATGTTCCAGATATTCATTTTGTTAAAGATAAAAACATACTTCTAGCAAATCCTGGTTCTGCTACGGGAGCATGGGGAGGTGGAGGTGGCACAATGAAACCATCATTTATAACTTTAGATGTGGAGGCAAAAAGCATTAATTTGAGACTTTATGAGCTCGAAGAGAAACTCAAATGTGTTTTTGAGGAAAAATATAACTACTAGGTGACTAGTGAAGGTAAATATTCAGGTTAAAACTGCTTTAAAAGCAGTTTTTAAATTTTCATTTTTCAGGTTATAATTTGCACATTCCTCAAAGATATCCAGACTGAAGATCCTATCTTAATCCCCTCTTTTAGGATATTTTCAGTAGTGGTAAGCGCCTTAATTTTTACTCCGTCTACATTTAAAATAACGCTGGCAGAAAATTTGAGAAATTCAATACCTTCAACTGTAGCCCTAAAATCTCCGCTTTTTTAGATAAAGTAACATCCTCAGGTCGAACTACGGCCATTACACTCCCGCTGGCCTCAGTTTTTATCTCTACATCATAACCCTTAGCTCTCATGTATTCTTTGAACTTGTTATTTAAATCCTGTAGTGGAATTGTAAGGGAACCAGCATGGAATATTACCAGCGTTGTTTTGTTTAAAGGCTGAGCGATCTCAGCTGGTTGCTTCTTAACTGGAGCTTGTATGCAGCCGCAAATCAATACTGCAGCGACTAGCAGAATTAATAAAACTTTTTTTAGTTTCATATCCCATCACCCGTTATGCATTATTGTAAATAACGAGTTTAAAATTTTTATTCTTTATTTCTGAACTAAAAAAGGCTAAGAAGAAAATCCAATAGCTAATTAGGTGTTAATTTCTGAAGAATTTTTACTTCTCTAAAATAAAGAAGCTAAATTCCAGCTAGGATATCAATATAATACTTGTTTACCTTTTTATACTTTTTAAACTTCTCTGCAAGCTTAACTGCAATTAAATGTGCGCAGGGTTTTTGACATTTAAGATTAAACAAGAAATCATAGCATGTGCAGAAATCAAAATCTACTATATAATCCTCTTTACCTTGTACAACAAAGAAATCATTGTATTTTATAATTTTATCGTTTTTTAAATAAAAAAAGGCTTTTCCACCTCTTTTTCCGAAATTTTTAGACAAAAATTTAAGTAAATCGTATCCAAGCTCATTATATTTTTCTAAAGCAAGATCTATTTTTCTTAGCTCGTCATTTAACTGAGACATTTTATTCAAGTTTTTGTGAATCAATCTCTCCAAGTATCAGTACTGTATTTATAACATCGATACCATCTAGCCAGTTAATTATGTTCTCGCTTTCAGGAATTTCAAGATTGTCTGGTAGTCTCTCACCTTTGAAGACTTTTGCACCCATTCTTGCAATTGCATTCAAGGCCTCTTCGGTTTTTCCTTCTTTTTCTTTCCTTATGGCCTCATTTAAGAGGGCTTTAAAGTCTTTTCTGCTAACTTTACCGTCTAAGTAAAACTTTGCCGAATAAACTATAGCCTTAAGACCCTCTTTAACTCCTTTGAACATTTCATCCTTTAAAGGATCATCAAAACGAACATCACTGGATTCAATTATTTTCTCTATTTTCTCGAGTTCATCTCTTGCAACTTTCTTTGTAATTTCTCTTCTTTTTACCGCTGAGAAAATATTAAGGCAAGCAACAACTAAATCTTCCATCATATAGTCGAATACATTTAGAAATTCCGATTCATTGTTCGTTTTTGTCTCCTTTATCTTATTAATCCAGTTTTTAAATCTTTCATTACTGTAAAAATCCATGATTCCACCTCAGTTTACTAACAGTTTATGAAACTCTTTCCAATAAAATCTTTCCACATTTTAGATAGCTCATCCTTTTTTGGTAATCCAGACCTTGGACCTGGTTTTCTAATTTTTAAAGAAGCTACTAAGTTCCCTAAAATTCCACATATTTTTGGAGGTTTATTGTTCAAGTAACCGTATAAAAAACCTGCGTTAAAAGCATCGCCAGCGCCAGTGGTATCAACAATATTTGTTTTAAAGGATGGGATAAAGATGTCATGCTTTTTCCAAAAAACATGACAACCAGTGCGTCCTAATTTTACTGCAACGATTTTGCATTTATACTTCTCAATTAGAAATTTTGCACCATCTATGTAGTTTCTTTGAGTCATCATTTCAATCTCAATTTTATTTGGTAAAAATATTGAAGTTCTCTTAATTATATCTCTCAGTGCATCAAGACCTTTCTGTGCATAAATATGTCCTGGATCGAAACTGACTTCTATGTCAGTATTTTTTACAAGCTCTCTTTGTGATTCAAATGACAATTTACTGTTTTTGCAAACGAAAGATGATAAATGCAAAATTTTAAATTCGTTTACAAAATCCACATCTATTTCGCTGTACTTAATTTCATCATTAACGCCAGGATCTAGTAATATGGCTCTATTTCCGTTAGAATCGACAAAAATCATAGCTAGACCAGTTCTACCTTTTCCAATTTTTATATTCCTTGTATTGACTCCTTCCCTTTTTAAATCCTCAATTATTCTATATCCATCATCATCGTTTCCAACTTTTCCAATATACGCTGTTTTAAGACCTAGTCTGCTTAAACCAACTATTGTATTTGCAGCAGATCCTCCAAAATGGGTTTCAATACTTTTTATAAAAGATTCCTCATCTTTTTTTGGAATTTTATCGACAAAAAAGATTTTATCAATGTTTAAAGCACCAAAACCAATGACATCCATTAAATTTATTCTGTAGCAATTTGCTTTTTAAAGTCATTTGCTTTAGAAAAACTGTGAAAGAGTTAAGTTAATGAACCAGCGATACCTCTAAGTTTTCTTCTAATTTTCTCAGATTTGCTTATCAGCATGTTTATGTCAATCTCATCGGTTAGATAAACCTCTATTAGTATCTTTTTTGCAATATCCCTTAATTTATCGTTAAGGAAGCCATAATCACCTTGAGAAAGCATTTTTACCCCTTTAAATCCAAACCTCGCGATAGTATCTATTAGAATTATGTGTGCGTATGCAGAATCAGAAATTACAGCTATATTGGAATTCTTCACAGCAAACTTGTTACCGTTAAATGATATCGCAAAACCAATCTCTTTCACCCATTTTAAAGCCTCAGAATCAGAAATGCTATCCCCAATGAATATTGGGTCTTGCACATTGTTTTCCTCCACGTATTTTCGTATTATTTCTTTTTTTCTTTTCCCTCCAATAGCCTTTACCTCTTTGAGGATATTTCCAGCACTGGAATTAACTAGATAGTTCCAAAAGAAATTATCTAACCACCTTATAGATTTTTTAGATCTATCGTCCTGAATTTCTCCATTTTTAATTTCTATTTTTGGTAAATTCGCTATTATGTCTATTGCTTTTATAATTTCTGATTTATCTTTATCATTTATTTTATAAAATTCTGGAACAAATTTTGTAGCCCAAATTTCGGCATTAAATTCAATTAAACTTGTAGATACGTTAAGAAAAACATGATAAGCAGAAGAAACAACTACAACTCTATACTTTGATGTAAAGCTTTTGGAAACATACTTGCAATCTGGTATAAATTGGACAACTTTTTCAGAAAGCATATACAAGTCTTTAGACGTCACATCAGTAGCAACCAAGAATGGAGCTAGAAGTTTCAGGGAGTCCCCTACACAGTAATCTTCTTTTCTTTTTACAAACGCCAAATAATCATCGTACTGACTTAATCTCTCAAAAAACGATGGATTGTTTAGAAAAGCTGCAGCACACTCATAAGCAAAATCTGTAAGAACCCAAGGCCCTTCCCAGTCTGTAAAAACAATCATGTTACTTCAACCTGCTTCAGAATATTTTCTGCAATTTTTTTACCTAGTATAAATGGAAGTCTATCTTTCTTTTTTATTATGTCCTCCTCGCTTTTAATTCCATGCTCATAAAGTTTTCTCGCTCTGCTCCTACCTATTCCTTTAAATTTAACTAAATCAACCAATTCCTCTTTAATTCCATATTTTATTCTTTTCTCGAACAATCTTAATTTATCAGTTTGTGGATGCTTTAGGTAACTGGATATCCTGAATAAGGAGTGGGCTAACCATTCTCCGGTTTCTATAATTCTTCTTAAATCACCTGGAGCTATATCATATTTCAAGCAGATCTCATCTTCATCCATTTCATTAATCCAATCTCTTATGCAGAATGCTGTTTTAATTTGCGACAAGAAAAAGTCATACTCAGGAGAATATTCAGGAGGAATTTCCAAGTCATTATTTATTTTTGAAATCTCATCCTCTAACCATAAATCTTTGCTTTTTACTGGAATAATTTCCATGTCGGGGCTTTTGCATATAGTATATAGGATCTCTATTTCTGACAATTTTCTTTTTTTGAGAAGCGTGCTGTAAAAAATGTATCCAGTTAAAGGATCTATGTACAATCTACATACTATTCTGCCAAGTCCTGTGATTTCAATTTTGTCTGTTTCCGGATTACTAAATGAAATCATGTTTAATTCCTTAAGTTTTTCCAATATTCTCTCTATTTCAAATTTTATTGATGCTCTGTATTGATAAAAGAAGAAAGTTTTGGAGAAAAAGTCTTCAATGGAATTTAATGTGTTAATATTATCTGCTATAAGGGAAAGACTATGAAATCTAAGATTTGTCTCAACTCCCAATTTTGAAGTTATATTCTCTGGTTCGCCAAGGATATATCTTTTGAATATCTTATCCTTTTCACTTTTTGTCCTTGCTATCAATACAGCTTCACCTTTATCGTCCAATCCTGGTCTACCAGCTCTTCCAGCCATCTGTTTATACTCAAGCACCTTTATTGGAAAACTACCGAAACTTTCAAATCTGTAGTAACTCTTTATTATAACTCTTCTAGCTGGAAGATTCACACCTGCAGCCAAAGTTGGTGTTGAGACGATTACTAAAATATCACCCTCTCTGAAGTTATCTTCTATTATTTTTCTTTGAGAGTTTAAAAGCCCAGCATGGTGGAAAGCGCAGCCCATTTTTACACATTCGGCTAACTTTTGACTAATTTCTCCTTCATTTTCCTCTAAAATTTTCCTTGCTATCTCAAAATTAGATTCAATGTACTCGATAGTAATTTTTGATATTTTTTCAGCAGTTTTTTCAGCAAGTTTTCTTGTTGACTCAAAAATTAAAACTTTACCTCCTTTTTCAAGACAATCCCTGACAAGCGAATTAATTGGATCCTTTGATGGTAAAATTCTTCTTTCAACAAGGAAACCATCTTTGTATAACTCTAGAACGCCATTGAGAAAGATACCTTCATAAAGTGGGACGGGTCTCCAATCACTTTTAATTAAAATGGCATCCAACCATTCTGCTAACTCTTCAGCATTTGGGATTGTAGCAGATAAAGCTATAATTCTTAAATTAGGATTATACTTTCTAAGCTTTGTAATCAAGATCTCTAAAACTGCGCCTCTATTAACGGAATCTAATAGGTGTATTTCATCTACAACCAGGCAATTTATGTCTTTTAACCAATTTGCCTTGTTTCTTAATAAAGAATCTGCTTTTTCACTAGTGGCTACAATTATATCCTTATCTCCAAGCCATTCATCTTTTGACTCGTAATCTCCAATAGATATGCCAATCTCTAAGCCAATTTTTTCCCATCTTTTAAATTCTTCAAATTTTTCGGTAGCAAGAGCTCTTAGCGGCACTATGTATAGACTTTTGCCACCTTCAAGTACGGATCTTACCATAGCAAGCTCAGCTATTAGTGTTTTACCACTTGCAGTAGGAACCGAAATGACCATGTTTTTTCTAGAAAAAAGACCCTTCTCGACTGCTAGTTTCTGCGGAGGATAAAGCTCAGTTATACCCTCGCTTTTTAAAATATCTACGACGTATTTTGAAAGATATTGTTCTAGCTCTTCAACTTTCACCAATTTTAATTGCTAACTTAATTTTTAATTAACACTTTTGTTTAAAACGAAAGTTTTGAGTCTGCCTTTTTATTAGGTTTACAGAATTATTAAAGTTTTATTAAAGTAAATTTATTTTTTTGCTTTAAAATAGTTTATATTGGAAATTTTTATAACTTAATTTGTACTTTTTGCAATCATGGAAAAAATATATGTTGTTGGTCACAAGAATCCAGATACAGATTCCATTTGTTCTGCAATAGCTTACGCATATTTTAGAAACAAAAGGGTTGAAAGAGGAGAATTAAAAGGGGAAGCTGTACCAGCTAGACAGGGAGACTTAAATCCTGAAACAAAATTTGTTTTAGAGAAATTTGGATTCGAGCCACCAGAGCTACTTACAGATGCTACTGGGAAAAAGGTAATATTGGTAGATCACAGTGAAAGGGCTCAAACTCTAGATAATATAGATAAGGGAGAGATCATTGCAATTATAGATCATCATAAAATAGGAGATATAACTACCCCAAATCCAATAGTATTCATCGCAATGCCTTGTGGCTGCACTGCGACTATAATAAAAAGACTGTTTGAAATTTTCAACATAGAAATACCTCCGAACATTGCAGGAATAATGATGGCATCAATTTTAAGCGATACCTTGTACTTTAAATCAGTTACAACTACCAAAAAGGATATTGATGCTGCAAAAGAGCTGGCAAAAATAGCCGGAGTGACTGATTTAGATGCGTTTGCAATGGAGATGTTTAAAGCAAAATCGGATGTGGCAGGAAAGACGCCAAGAGAATTACTGATGAGAGATTTCAAGGAATATAATATGGCTGGAAATAAAGTAGCTATAGCCCAATTGGAGCTTATAAACATAGACATAGTTAAAGACATGAAAGACGATCTCTACAGTGAAATGGAAAAGCTAAAGAAAGAGAAAGGCTACCATAGCATACTTCTGATGCTAACTGATATCATGAAGGAAGGGACAGAGCTTTTAGTTTTGTCAGATAAAGTAGAAATAATAGAAAAAGCGTTCAATAAAAAAATAGAAGGTAAATCAGTCTGGTTAGAAGGAATTATGAGTAGAAAGAAGCAGGTCGTACCTCCTCTAGAGAAAGCGTTCTCTGGATAATTCAAGTTCTCTTTTTTATTCTTTTTTTCTAGTTAAAAAAACTCGGGAGGTCGAATAGAAATGCAAAGTATTCAGATATACGGTGCTGGGATGTCTGGAACTTTTCTGTTCTATCTTCTGAAAAATGAAGGCTTTGATGTAAAAATAAAGGATATCCGAAAAACACCAGATTGTAGATGCGCTTGGGGCACAATGTACAAGGAGGCAAAGGAATTATACAAAATGATAGGTCTAGATCTTGATGATTATATATTATCAAAACCAAAGGAAATAATTGCAAATTCTATTGAGTTCAAAAACAAGTATGTAGTGATTTTTGATAGAAAAAGGCTTCTTGAGGATTTATGGAAAGACTTGAAATTTGGAGAAATTAATGCAAATCTTTTTGTTGATGCTACTGGAGCAGCTAGAAAATATTTACCGCTGATTGCAAATGACAAAATTTACCCGACCATACAGTATCTAGAGAAAGTTGAAGATTCCAAAGATGAAAATATATACATTTACTTGAGAAAAACTGGTTATGCTTGGGCGTTTCCATTAGGAGGAGATTACTGGCACATCGGAGCAGGAGACATTGATGAAAACCGAGCGTTAGAGCTTATAAATAAATTAAGGGAGTATTATGATTTTAGAACAAAGGAAAAAGTGTGCGAATGTAAAGCAAAAGTAAGATTGCTGCCACCATCTAAGTGCAAACCCTTTGTTTACAACAATATAGTAGGAGTGGGAGAAGCAATAGGTTGTGTAAGTGGACTTGGAGAAGGAAATGCTCCATCACTGAAATGTGCAACAATTTTATTTGAATGTATAAAAAATAACAGAATAAACGAGTATGAAAATATTGTTTTGAAGGAATTTGAGTGGATAGAAAGAGAACATGAATTTGTTGAGGCTGTGCAGAATAATGAAAGAGTAAAAGCTCTTAGATTGTTACCAAGGGTTGTTTTATTTGAAAGCAAAAGAAGTGTTGAAAAATCTTTATCTAATTTTAGAAGTTTGTTAAAATTGCTCGGTATTTAGATTATTCTGAATATTTTCAATTTCGTTTACACTTTCCACTAATTTATCTATTATTTCAAAGTAAACAATGCTAACGAACTCATTTTCATTGATACTTCCATAGATTTTCTTTAAAGCCTCAAGTAAGTTGTTTACACTATCAAAACCATCTATTTTTGCATCATCTTCAGTAAGTTCGTAGACTCTTTTTACCACTACTTTTTTCACAACTGCTTTAGCAAAAGGCTTGTTATCTGCAAGCAAATAAACTACCCTACCGACGGGATAACTTTTTATTCCCTTTCTTATTGTGGTCTTCTTCTTTCCAGAAAGAATTGGCTCTACGTACTCTTTATCAAAGTTTATCTTCTCCTGAGGCCTCATACCATCTCCATACCTTTTTAATTGCTTTTAATAGCAGCCTGTAAATTTTTGTACCCTCAACACCGTCAACTTTAATTTCCCACCAAGGTTTTAGTTGTAGACATTTCATAATAAGTATGTTTTCTTCATCTTCGTTTAACTCGGTTTTATCTTTTTTGGAATAGTAATACCTTATGATAGGTCTAGCAACATCTGAAACGTACTCATATAAGCTGATACCTTGGAAATATTTTTTCAACCTTTTTCTTTCAATTTCGCTTATTCTTGGTTTAGGAAAGTCTATGTCGTTTCTTAGACTGTGAAGTAAACCTTTAGCAGTTTCAACCTCTAAATCATTTAGCTCATCACCTAAATACTCTATTACTCTTTTTACAAACAGACAATTCAGTTTTTTAAGTTTGTTTTCAACTTTTTCCGATATTGCTTTCAAAACAACCACTGTATACTCTCCAGAAACCTCATTTCTCTGGGGAGTTATGTGAATTGGCAAGAAACCGTTTTTTAGCCAAAATCTTAATAATTCTGGAGAAACACCGAATCCAGAACCAACCCATTCAAGTTTTTTATTTTTTGCCCATTCGTATATCTTTTTCAGAGCAAAGCTACCTATTCCTTTCCTCATTAGAGATGGATGAGTGGCTATTCTGACTATCCTAACTCCTCTCAATTTTGGAAACTCGTAGTCCCAGTAATGCTTAAGAATTAGGTCTGGAATGATTTGACCTCTAGGTTTGTAGCCTTCAGCCATTTTTCTGATTGAATCTTCATCAAGATTACCTTCTATGGCTATATGTAGCGAGCACACGGTTTTGTTATTGACAGAAACCCTAAATGCTAAGTGATTTGGCATGTCTGAGAGTATAACAATATCGGATGGTCTATTTCTATAGTGAGCTAGAATATAAATGCCAAAGAATTCTCTTAGTAGTTTCTCATCTGAGAATAACTTGTCCTTGTCTAATTCTTCAAATTCAAGTTTTCCTTCTTCTATCGCTTTTATATCGTTCTCATCAATTTCAGCAGGTTGAGCATCTAACAGTAGTACATCGTACAACCACTTCTCAATTGGATCATCTTTTCCATATCTGACCGGTTCATCCAAATGGACTTTTATGATTTCAATATCTTCATCTTGCTCAAGTCTTTTGAGAAATCTTATACTAAAACCTCTTCCAGCTCCTTCATAACCATGAATTGTGGATGAAAATACAGTATATCTAGCACCTTCTATTATCTTCCATAAAACTGGCACATCTATACCAGCAGCCTCATCAACTATAATTATATCAGCTAAATCTTTCTCAACCATTGCTCTTCTTGGAACTGTGTACTCTACTCTTGCAAATTTAGTATTAAGAACAGTAACCAAACCATTGCTCTCCTTTGTTTTGAAGTTTGTTATACCTATCTCGCTTAATGCTATTTTTAAGAATTTAAAGAAAGTTTGTACTGCATAAGGAGTTGGAGCTACGACCATAACTCTTATAGGTCTCTTTAAAACCCTTCTCATTCTTAAAATGAGGTAAGGAGTGACAATGCCCAGAACAGCTGTTTTTCCTCTTCCTCTATCTGCGGTAATAACTACAGTTTTTCTATCCTTTTTTCTATCGAAGTAAGTTTCAAAGACTTGCAAGACTTTTATCTGATCTTGGGTAGCACAAAGTTCATAGAGCTTTCTTCTTATTTCTTTTCTTTCCTCTGGTATTTTTAAAGCTTCTTTTTTTCTTTGAGTTTGGGTATAACTATATTTTTTCAATATTTTTTTGTTATCCGCATCATAGATTATTATTCCTTCGGCATCTAGAGTTCTCCTTATAAATCTTCTGTAAAATCTTGGAATGACGTCTTTAGTTGTATAAGGCTCACTAACTAATTCTTCGTGCCATTTTCCTATTAAATTTGGCCACTTCTCAAGCTTTGGAGATACAGCTATTATTATTCCACCTTCTCCAACGGTCTCAATTATTATACCTAAATCATTTGGATGAAAGCCCTCAGTGAAATCCAAAATCAAAGATGAGTAAGTTTCACCAAGAACAGATAAACTGTCCTTATAGTGAACAAATTTTCCTTCGAAGAAATTTTCTGCCAGCTCTAAAAACAAGCTTCTGCCAGCAATTAGCAAATTCTCATCTTTTGATGAATTTTTTCTATAAACATCATATATTTTTCTTACTATCTTGAAAGTCTTTTCATTAAGCTTTGATGAGCATAAAATAACCATGAATCTATGTCTATTTTCGCTTGCAATTCTGCTAGCTTTTTCTATCTCCGATATAAGTGCTTTGCTTATCATGGTGTTTAAAAATTAAAATTTTAAGGTTTAATTATCTTTCGCAATTTTTAAAAATTAGATATATAATTTAATTTTAATTATTATAATTAAATATAATAGATTTGAAAAATTATCTCGAAAGGTTATGATACTTAAATTTTAAAAATTTTATAAAACTAAAACCAGCTGTGGTGAAATCGCAAGAAATTGTATTTTTAGAAAAGGATTGATTATCTTTGTTTTTGTGTTAGTAGCATTGACATTCCTTTGGAATCTCTTATTTACTGAAAGATCATTAAACTTGCAAGACGAACTTGGAGAAGCATATGATTACTGGATAAATACGTCCTGCTGGAGGAGACAATTATTTTATCTTCGTAACTTCGGATTATACAGTTATAACAGCTGCTGGTAATTCAGCATTTAGAAGCACTGATGAAGGTAAAATTGGCACAGAATAACTAGGTCAATTTAATAGATATTGGATTTACATCCATGGCTGAGGCAGAAAGAGTTCTGTTTGTTGACGTAAGCAGGGAAAGAGGTATAATGGTAAGTTATGACACTGGTGAATCCTGGAAAAAATAGACATGGGCATTAATGAAATAGAAAAGAGAATAGTTCCGATAGTTTTAGGTGGGAATAGCGAAGGAGTTGGAATAGAAATAGGAGTTCTTGCTGAAGTTTGCTATTTTTGTGAAATTTTCCTCGAAAAACTTATGTTTTTGTGACTTTTCAATTGTGAGACATCCAGACAACAATAAAACTAAAATAAAAAGAAAAGTAACAGTTATTTTCTTTTTTTGCAATATTTTATCTTTTTCAAACGAATTTTTAAAGGTAGTTATATGACATAATACCTAGCAAATGGGTGCTGGTATCGTAAAACTACTCTTTTAAAATTTTATCAAGTATACTGAGATTACTTAAATATTTATGACTGTGATCTAATTCTTGGAAACTAATGCTGAGGTAAAAATGATGGCAAGTCTAATCTTATAGTTATTGGCTCAAAGTCAACAAGAATGCTTTCATCGACATGCAGCAGATAGCTTTTCGAGAAGTAATCTTCAGATTCTTCAACTCTTAACACCATATCGAATAATCTGTTTAAAAATTTGCACTCAGTGGCTAGATTGATTTCTAAATCTTTTGGAAACTTTGAAATGAATGTTATGTTTTCTGGTAGTATATCAAGTATCTGAACAATTACTTTTAGAAAATCTTTGTGCAAAATTGGTAAAATCGAAAAACCATGCGTAATTAAGATATCCTTTTCACTTAGGTTTATTATTATTTTTGGTAACTCTTTATACCAGTACTCATTTAATGCTATGAAATTACAAAGTTTTCCAAACTCTGTTTTTCTTTTTGATCCAACTTTTATTATTCTTGCTCTGTCAAAAATTTCAGCAATTTCTGGTTTGACACGTTTGAAGGATTCATAAGTTTCTTTTAGTCTTCTGTGCATTATATCTGAGAAAATTATGAAATATAGATTTTTGGAAGAGAAG